>JABWBL010000415.1 GCA_013360535.1 Planctomycetaceae bacterium | reverse complement strand
GTCGCCGCCGGCACAGAATTCGCCGACGGCCTTCCCCTGAAAGCCCCCCAGAGCCACGTCGCCTGACTCGCGTTTCCACACCGATTGACAACAGCTCCGACGGCGCGTTGCCGATGGCCGAAGCGGCCTGAGATGCGCTTCTCTTCGGCCGCCGCGAGCCTGTCGTCAGCGCCGCTTCGCCCCCCAACTCGCCTTCGCGCCACTCGTTGTTGCCTCTTTCATCCCTCCGCTCCCTTCCGTCCCGACGGCGAACGTCGGCTCGTCGCCCCCGGCCGTTGTCTCTCCCCTCCGCTCCTCTCCGCTCCCTCCGCCCTCCGTGTTCTCTGAACGCGCATGCGCACGCGGCGGCGAAAGCAAGCGAGCCGGCTGCCCGAGGGCAACCGGCTCGCGAGAAGCGGAATCGTTGCGCTACCGCGCGACGATCACGGAGCGAAGGTGACTTCCAGCGCGTCCGAGAGCATCGTCGTCTTCGGGGACGGCGGATCGCGGAACCAGCACTGGAACCAGGCCTGGTTGCCCGCGCTGAACGGGACGCCGAGCGCGCCGGGGTTCACGTTCGTGATGAAGTCGAAGAAGTCGAGCGAGATCTGGCCGTCGCAGGCGTTCGCCGTGCCGCCGGTCGGGACGGTGCCCGAGCGCTGGTTCGGCGACTTGACGCACAGGAAGGACGAGCTCGTGCCCCAGTTGAGAGCCGCGGGACCGGAGATGCTGTAGAAGATCAGGCCGGTCTTGCTGCCTTCGATGCCGGTGCAGTTGACGTTGAAGCCGCCCGCGCCGAGCGAGAGCAGCGGTGCGCCGGTGAAGCCCATCGTCGCGGTGCAGCCGTTCGTGGTCGTGCCGGCGGTGCAGTAGCTCGTGACCGAGAAGGCGACCGGGCAGACGGAGTTGGCCGCACCGGGCGTGCGGGGCTCGGTCGTGTTGTTGGCCTCGTTGAAATCGAGGAACTTGTCGCACCAGCCGTTCGGCGCGTCGGAGCCGCGGAAGATGCCCGCGGGGTTGAACACGCTCGGCGGCGTCGCGACGTCCGGTCCCATCACGATCGCGCCGTCGTAGATGCGGTCAGGGTTGGTCGTGGCGAGGAAGCCGGAGTCGACCATGCCGACGAGGTCGAGGATCGTGGCGACCGTCGGGATCGTGGTGATCTGGTCGCCGTCGGGGTCGAGCTGGGCGACCGCAGCGGCTTCGGCCACGAGCGTGGCGACGTTGGTCGGGTTGCCGGCGTCGACGAGGTAGATCGTCTGCGAGCCGTTCTCGATCGAGTTGCTCGTGCCGATGATGAAGTCGGGGGTCGCGGGCGCGCTGGTCGAGGCGTTGAGGCCCGAGTCGCCGAGCACGAAGAAGCCCGAGGCGGGGATCGTGTAGCCGGTCAGGTCCCAGGCCTTCTTGAGCTTGCCGTGGTTGCCCGACGTGGAGAAGTCGCCCTCGACGATCAGCACGAGGTGGTTGTCGAGGCTCGTGCCGGCGGGGCCCTTGAGCTCGATGAATTCGTAGATGTCGGTGGAGACCTGGTCGGCGTAGATCTCGTTCAGGTAGAGCTGCTGAGCGAACGAGCTCGTCTGCAGCGCCACGAGCGCGGCGCAGGCCGCCAGGGTGGTCCGGATGGCGTTCTTCATGGGGTGCGTGTGATTCCTGAGGTGCGCCGGCAGTGGCGGTAGCCACTCCCAGCGGGATGGGGTATCGAAGGGGCGCCGACGGTGCGGGGGTCTCCTTCCAGACCTGACCGCCCAGCGGGCAGCGCACAAGGATAACGGAAGCTCCCGAGGCCGCTGTCCGAACTTGGGGCGAGGCGTGTGGGGGCCTTGGACGCAGGCTCCGCGCGGCGCGTGCAGCGCTGCTCCTAAGCCCGTGCGACCACGGGACTTAGGAGCTCGCAAATGGGCCGGTCAGCGCAGCTCGAACGCACGCTCGACCGCGAGAGCTTTTTCGCCCTTCCACGCGATCTTGACCGGGCCGGAGCCGCGCACGATCCAGCGCACGCGCAGCTCGCCGCGGCCGGTGATGCCCTGTTCGAGCACGAGGCGCGCGGGTTCGCGCTCGGCGAGCTCGATCCGCTCGGGCCGGAAACGGTCCGTGCGACGGCCTCCGGCGAGCACCTCGACGCCCGCGCCACCAAGGGTGAGTTCATCGGGCCGTCCCGCTCGCACCTGTGCGGCGCGGGCGGTGCGCGTGGGGATCAGCGCGGGGTTGCGCACGACGACGTCGATCGCGCGCAGGCTGTCGCCGAGCTCGCTGACGACGGGCTCGTCGATCACGACCCGCGGCAAACACTCCGCGTGGCGGATCGCGAACAGCGCGTTGCGGTGCACCATCTCCTCGATCAGGAACGTCGGCGGCACGCGGCCGACGTCCTTGCGGAACCCGCCGACCTCGACCTTGCCGTAGAGCGGGTGCTCGACCTCGTGCCACGCGACGAAACCCGCGCCCATCAGCAGGCGGTCGTCGAAGAAGTGGTCGGCGCTGCGGCCGTCTTCGGGCGCCTTGCCGAAGGGCTGGTCGTCGCTCCACAGTTCGTTGGTGAACGAAACGATGCCGAGCGACTCGTAGGTCCACGTCACGAAGCCGCCGAACACGGTGTAGAGGTCCTTCCAGATCACCATGTAGCGGTAGAAGGGCAGCATGCGCTCGCCCTCGCGGCCGATCTCGTCGTACACGTTGACGTCGGAGCGCGGGTACTCGCCGAAGGCCTCCATGCCGGGGCCGCGCAGGATCATGCCACCCGAGTTGTGGAAGCTCTGCACGCCGGCGATGTTGGGGTGCGCGAGCACGAAGCTCGCGATGCAGCGCGTCTCCGGCCAGTACAGCGGATAGGGACCCGCGCCGCCTTGCACGAACTCGGGTTCCCAGGCGCTCGGCCACGCGCGGTTCATGTCGTACCCGCCGGCGGAGTCCTCGTTGATGCGGCCGTCGCCGTCGTTGTCGATGCCTTCGGAGCCGACGTAGATCCAGTCGCCCTTGATCCCGCGCTCGTTCGCGGGCACGGGGATCAGGAGGCGCGGGTCGTCGGGGTCGAGGCGGTGCGTGCCTTCGCCGGGCATGTGCTTGCGCATCTGCACGATCGAGCCGTCGCCGTCGAGGTCGTCGGGCGAGTCCTCGTCGTACAGGCCATCGCCGTCGTCGTCGGTCGGCATGCGGCCCGAGCGCGAGCTGCTGGCGTTGTGCGCGTCGCGGAACCACGAGTCGCGGCCGTCGGGGTTGACCGAAGGCAGCAAGTAGAACGTGGCGCGGTCGACGAGCTCGGTCACGCGCGGGTTGGCGCCGTAGTTCTCGAGCAAGTACCACGCGACGTACGCGACGGCTTCACCGCCCTGCACCTCGTTGCCGTGCACGTTGCCGTCGACCCACATCGCCGGCTTCGCGGTGTCGGAGCCGGTCGCGGGATTGTGGAGCGTGTACACGCGCAACTCGCGACCTTCGCTCGAGTGGCCGATCACCTGCATCGACAGCAGGCCGGGCCACTGCGCGACGAGGCGATCGAGCTGTGCGTACAGCGCGGCCGTGTCGTAGAAGCGGTTCCACGGGATCTCGACCTTGGGGCGCGCCGTCGCGCCGAGGCCGGGGAAGCCCGGAGTGCGCGCGGGCTGCTCCTGCGGAGCGAGCGAGAGGGCGAGAGCGAGGCAGAGCTTCATCAGCGGGTCTCCTTCACGGTGGCGCGGGCCTCGCCGCGGCCGGCATGGTCGCTGTCGAAGCGGAGCGTGAGCCCCGCAGGATCCTTGGTGCGCACGAGCCAGCGCCACTTCACGCGTCCACCGCTGCCGGCCAGCTCGCGCACGAGCTGCAGCGGAGTGTCGCCGCCGATCAGCGTGGCGCCCGCGCCGAGAGCGAGCTCGACCCGCAGGGG
>JABWBL010000414.1 GCA_013360535.1 Planctomycetaceae bacterium | reverse complement strand
AGGCCGAGGGTGACGAGCGCCACCGCAAACGCCGCGACGAAGCGCGTCCACCAGCCGTTCGTGCTCACGCCTTCGCTCCGACGACCAGCGCCTGCGTGACCTCGTTCCAACGCGCCTCGCCCATGGCGGCGCGCGCGGGTGCGAGCAGCATGTCGGCCGCGTCCCCCGGGACTGCAGCGACGAGTCCACCGACGATCTCGACGCATTCGGGGAGGCTCGCGGCGGGCAGGATCAGGCCGAGCCACTGACTCAGGCGCGGCGGCGGGATCGAAGCGAGGATCGCGCCGTGGAGCGCACCGAGCTGCGTGTCGTCGAGGTGCGCCCACAGGAGCCGCTGGCCGCAGCCTTCCTCGCGCGCCATGTGCTGGAGGTGCTCGGCGAGGAACTGGTTCATGCGCTCGTGGATGCGGCGCCCGAGCGAGACGCGCTCGATCTCCGTGGCGGACTCCAGGCGCACGGCGAGCGAGCGCAGCTCGCGCCCCAGCCCTTCGACGCGCGCGTGGTCGGCGGCGAGCGTCAGCGCCAGCTCCGAGTTGTGGCGCTGGTAGACGGGCTGGATGTGCTCGTCCTCGTGGTGAGCGTGCTCGTCGAGCAGGTCGAGCAGGAAACCGAGCGAGATCGTCGCCTCGCGGGCGGCAGCCGAGTCGGCGAAGTTCGTGCGGGCGATGCGTTCGGCGGTGGCGAAGAGCGCGCTGCGCAGGCCCTTGTGGACGGACGTGTAAAGATCGAGGCGGTTCATGTTGTGCTCCTTGGGCTCGAGTTCGAGCGCGAAGGAGTCAACGGAAAACGGCGCGCGAAGGCATCCTAAATGGACGCTCGCACCTTCCTAAGAATTGCCTAAGCGCGAGCGTGGTCTCGCATGCGTGCAAGGAGTCGCTCACTCATGACGCCAAGCGCCGAAAATGCGGCTCAAAACCCCTTCGGCGCAATCGCGCGCGCACCGGCGAAAGCGGCAGGACAACACAGGGCCGAGAGCCCGACGAGGCCGCGAACGATGTGGCCGAGCCCGCGCAGGGGCATACTTCCGCGCACCATGAAACGCACGATCTCCCCGCTCTCGAACCTCGCGCTGGCCGGCGTGTCGCTGCTCGCCCTGCTCTCCGCCTGTCGGACGACGGCCTCGCCGGAGCCCGTTTCTCCCGGTGCACTCGTGAGCGCCGCGGAGCTCGGCCCCCTGCTCGCGCGATTGGGCGACGACGCCGTCGTGCTCGACGTGCGCGAGCGCAGCGCCTACGACGCGGGCCACCTGACGGGCGCGGTCTGGCTGTCCCTCGCCGAATGGGAAGCGCTCAGCCTCGCGAACGACACGGGCCTGTCCCACGAGGCGGCGTGGCGCGAGCGCATCGGCTCGGTCGGCATCGACGGCGACGACTTCGTGTTCGTGTACGACGGCGGAAAGCTCACGCAGGCCGCTCGCATCTGGTTCGTGCTGCAGCACTTCGGGGCGGCGTCGGCTTCGGTCGTCGACGGCGGCTGGCCGGCGCTCGTGCGCGGCCTCGAGAGCCAGACGGCGCCCGGTGCCACGCTCGCCATCACGACGGCGCCCAGCACTCGCCCCGCGGTCCGCTTCGAGCCGAACGCGAGCGCCTCGATCGGCCTCGTCGAACGTGGAGCGCTGCGCCTCGCGATCAAACGCGGCGACGTGCAGGTGCTCGACGCCCGCACGACCGAGGAATACCGCGGCCTCGACCTGCGCAGCAACTCGCGCGGCGGCCACCTCCCCGGCGCGATCAGCCTGCCGCACACGCGCCTGATCGACGAACAGGGCTGCCTGAAGTCGATCGACGAGCTGCAGCGCCTGCTCGCCGGCGCCGGCTTCGAGCGGGGTCGCCCTGTGATCACGCACTGCGATGGCGGTGGCCGGGCCGCGCTCGCCGCACTCGCTGCCCAGCGCGCAGGCTTCGGGCCGGTGCTCAACTACTACCTGAGCTTCGGCGACTGGTCGAAGGACTCGACCTGTCCCGTGGTCAACGACTGACGGCGTCGATCCGCACGCTGCGCACGCGGCGCGCGGTCGCGTCGACGACCTTGAGGCGCGTACCGTCGACGGCGCGGAACTCCTCGCCCGCGCGTGGGATGCGGCCGCCGGAGAGCACGAGGCACAGGCCGCCGACCGTGGTGCAGTCGACCGGCTCCTCGAGCGCGAGCCCGAGCTCGCGGTTGGCGTCGCGGATCGGCGTCGACGCGACCACGAGCGCGCTGCCATCCGGCTGGCGCACGATCGCTTCGACCGTGGCGGCCATGTGCTCGCTCGAGATCTCGCCGACGAGCTCCTCGAGCAGGTCCTCGAGCGTCACGATGCCCGCGGTGCCGCCGTGTTCGTCGACGGCGACGGCGAGGTGCACACGCTCGCGCAGCATGTCCTGCAGGAGCTCCGGCGCGGGCCGCGATTCCGGCACGAACAGGCACGGGCGCAGCAGCGCACCGAGCTCGAGCGCCTCGCCGCTCCACTCCTGCGCGACGACGTCGCGCCACGACACGTAGCCCACGATGTTGTCGATGCCGCGCTCGTGCACCGGAAATCGCTGGTGGCCAGTGTCGAGCAGCGCCGCGCGGACTTGTGCACTCGTGGCGTCGCGCGCGAGCGCGTGCACGAGGCTGCGGTGCACCATCACGTCGCCGGCCGTCAGTTCCGCGAATTGCAGCGCGCGCGAGGCGATCGCCCCGGCGTGGCGCTGCACGGCGCCCTTCGCGCGCGCTTCGTCCATGATCCCGCGCAATTCCTCGAGCGAGAGGCGGCTCTCCATGAAGTTCGTGCGGTCGCCGAAGGGCCGCAGCGCCAGGTTGGTCGTCCACGTGAGCAACGAGACGCCGGGCTTGAGCACCCACGACGCGACGAGCAGCGGCCGCGCCATCAGCAGCGCGTAACCTTCGGCCGCGCGCAGCGCGAGCGACTTGGGGACGAGCTCGCCCAGCACGAGCGACAGGTAGGAAATCAGCGCGACGACGGCACCGAGCGCGATGTCGTCGGCGTGCGGCTCGAGCGCGGGAACCTTGGCCACGTACGGGGCAAGGTCCTCGGCGAACGCGGCGCCGCCGAAAGCCGCGGCGGCGGCACCGACGACGGTGATCACGACCTGCACGGTCGAGAGGAAGCGCTCGGGGTCACCTCGCAGGCTCTCGAGCGCCTTGGCCGTCCGGCTGCCGGCGGCCGAGAGCTCGCGAATGCGCGAGGAGCGCATCGCCACCACCGCGATCTCCGCTCCGGCGAAGGCGCCATTGAGCAGGATCAGCCCGACGATCAGGAGGAACTCGGTCCACATCGGGAGCCATGCTAGGCCAGTTCGCGCTCGGGCACACGCGACCTGCCACGGCGAACTTGCCCGGCTTTCCCGAGGGCGGCCCGCTTTGTACCGTCGGGGCACTGGAGGATTCCCGATGAAGCTTCGCCCCGTTCTCGGTCTCGCCGCTCTCGTGCTCGTTCCCGTTCTCGCCTGCGTCACGCCGGCGAAGCAAGGTCACGCCGAAGCGCAGCAGGTCGTGCTCGCTACCGCCGCGGGCCACGTGGAAGTGGTGCGGCTCACGCTGCACGCGATTCCGTCGGGCGAGAGCGAGCTGCACGTCGTCGCCTCGACGCTGCGCTCGCGCCTGGGCACGCTGAGCGATCCGGAGGACGTGGTCGCGTTCAAGGGCGGCGGCGAGATCGTGCTCGCCGAAGGCGACAACACCGACGTCACGCTGCCGATCCAGGACTCGGCCGGGAAGATCGTCGCCGTGACCGGCATCACGGTGAAGGGGCCGCGCGAACCGGGCATCGCGCTCGCGCGCAGCATCGCCGACGAGCTCGCGCGCAAGCTCGCGAAGGCCAACCCGCCGTTGTGGTGAGGGTTCAGGCGTCGAGCGGCGCCCGCTCGG
>JABWBL010000413.1 GCA_013360535.1 Planctomycetaceae bacterium | reverse complement strand
GAGCGCGATCGCACCCTGCGTGCTCGCGAGCGCGCTCAGCCGCTCGATCAACGAGTCCGCCGCGAGGCGCACGTCGACGCCGCGCCGCTCGAGCTCGTCCGCACGCTCCACTCGGGCCTCCGCGACGAGTGCGAGCTCGAACTCGCAGCCCGCCCGCAGCGCATCGTCGATCAGGCGATCGCCCTCGAGCACGACCAGTCCCTTCTCACGCCCGGCGAGCGCGCTCCGCACCAGCGCCACCGCCGGATTCGACGTCGATCGGAGCACTTCCTTGCGTGTCATGATCGCCGGATGTTCTAGCATGGCGCCCGCACGCATGAGCGCCACCCGACAGCGATGAGTGATTCGCCCCTCAAGGTTGGCCGCGTCGTGCGCACCGATGCGAAGGTGTGCCACGTCGACCTCGACGGCGCGATGGTCGCCTGCGTGCCGCGCGGCCGCTTGTTCGAGGAGCGCACCGAGCAGAAGAACCCCGTCGCCGTCGGCGACTTCGTGCAGGTCGACACGACCTCGCAGCCGCCGAGCCTCGACGCGGTGCTCCCGCGCCGCAATCGCCTCGGCCGCACGGCCTCGAGCCACGACCCGCGCGAGCAGGTGCTGATCGCCAACGTCGACCAGCTGTGCATCGTCGCCTCGGTCGAGAAGCCCAAGTTCTCGTCCAACCGCACCGACCGCATCCTCGGCGCGGCGCTGTGGTACGACGTGCCCGCGCTGCTCGTCCTCAACAAGGTCGACCTCGATCGCGACGGCTCCGTCGAGGCGATCGCGCGCACGTACGAGGGCATCGGCGTCGACGTCGTGCGCACGAGCGTGACCGCCGGCCTCGGCGTCGAGGAGCTGCGCGCGCGCCTCAAGGACCGCGTCACCGCGCTCTACGGCGCGTCCGGCGTCGGCAAGTCGAGCCTGCTCAACGCGCTCCAGCCCGGCCTCAAGCTCAAGATCGGCAAGATCAGCAAGTTCTGGGACGGCGGCAAGCACACGACGAGCTTCTCGCAGCTGCACCGGCTCGAGTTCGGCGGCTGGGTCGCGGACACGCCCGGCATCCGCACGTTCCGCCTGCACAAGGCCGACCCGGCGGCGCTGCGCGGCATGTTCCCGGAGTTCGCGCGCTTCCAAGGCGCCTGCCGCTTTCCGGATTGCTCGCACGACCACGAGCCGGGCTGCGAGGTGTTCGAGGCCGTCGAGCGCGGCGACGTCGCGGCCTCACGCTTCGCGAGCTACGTCGACCTGCTCGACGAGCTGCGCAGCGTGCGCCCGACCGAGGACGCCGAGCCGGGCGCCGAGCCCGACGTCGAGGACTGAGCTCGCGCGAGGACTGAGCTGGGGCGATCCGCCGGAAGGAATGCCGAGCCAGAGCAATCTTTTCTGCAAACTGCGGCCTGCGTCGATGGCAACGCCGTCGACGCAGGCCGCAGTTTGCAGAGAAAATTGCTCTGGCTCGGCATTCCTTCCGGCGGATCGCTCCAGCTCAGTCCTCGCGCTGCAGCTCGGCGATCACCGCGCTGAGCACACGCGCGGCCGCGTCGGCGTCTTCCGCCGACACGCGCTGCAGCGCGCGCTTGACAGCGCTCTCCGCCGTTCCGGTGCGCAGCTCGTCGTAGCGCTTGCCCTCGGGCGTCAGCTTGAGCAGCGAGCGCCGCCGGTCGGCCTTGTCGTCCTCGCGGTTCACCCAGCGGCGTTCCTGCAGGCGCCGCAGCACGCCGGTCAGCGTGCTGGGGTGCACCTCCATGATCGAGGCCACTTCACCGGCGGAGATGCCGGGGAAGCGCCCGACGATGCGCAGGAAGAAGCGCTGCGGGGCGGTGATGCCCAGCCGCATCTGCATGCGCTTGGAACGCGAGTCGAGCGCGTGGTCGACCGCGAGGAGGAGACGGAGGAATCCGAGCGTGCGTCCGAGTTTCGTGCTGTCCTCGACGGCACGCTGGCTCTCTTCGTTGGCCAACATCTGCGCTTTCACTGCCTTTATCGGGCTGGGCCGATCTGGGGGGATTCCGCGCAGGATGGCTGCGCCGGTCGAGCGTGTCGAGACGGAACTGGGGCGCATGAGATCCTTGTCACTCGAATTCCGTCCCGGCTCGAGCCCCGGCGAAAGGTGAAGCGCTTCCTTCCTCAGCCGGCGCAGCTTCGCAGGCCGGGAGCATGCTCGAGCGCTCCCGGTAGCCCTCGCGCACCCGCTGGGCCTCGACCATGCGCCGCAGGCCCGGCTCGAAGAAGAACTCCCGCTCGCCGAAGGCCGGCCGGAGCTGGTCGAGCCAGGTGGCGTCGGGGTCGTAGCGGGCGAAGAACGGCCGGCCGACCCAGCTCGTGTCCCGGGCGCGCAGGAAGCGCAGGGCGAAGACCCGCTCCGAGCCGATGCTCGTCACGCCGTCGACCACCACCTTGCCGGGGGTCGCGCTCATCGAGGGCCCGCGCACGGTGCGGGCGAGGCCGCACACGCTGGAGACCGCCTGGCGGAAGATGTCGTTGGCTCGGCCGAGCGGCACCTCGAACCAGGCGCGCGGACCGGTGTCGCGCTCGACGAACATGTAGTAGGGCACGGCGCCGAGCTTGACCTGTTCGGTCCACATGCGCGCCCAGACGGTCGCCTCGTCGTTGATGTGACGCACCAGCGGCGCCTGGCAGCGCACGACGGCGCCGGTGGCGATCACGCGCCGCAGGGCCTTGCGCGCGGCCTCGGTCTCGAGCTCGCGCGGGTGCGTGTAGTGCGCCATCACCGCGAGGTGCTTGCCCGAGGCGACGATGCGCTCGAAGAGGCGCAGCAGCTCGTCCGAGTCGGGGCGATCGAGGAACCGGTGCGGGTCGAAGGCGAGCGCCTTCGTGCCAAAGCGCAGGCTCGAGACGTGTTCGAGGCCGGGGCGCAGGAGCGGCTCGACGTAGCGCTCGAGCAGCCGCGCCCGCATCACCAGCGGGTCGCCGCCGGTGAAGAGCACATTCTCGACGCGCCGCTGCTCGAGCAGGTACTCGCGCAGGGTCTCCGACTCGCTCGCGGCGAACTTCTGGTCGTCGAGGCCGACGAACTGCGGCCAGCGGAAGCAGTAGGTGCAGTACGAGAGGCACGTCTGCCCGCGCGCGGGGAAGAACAGCGCGGTGTCGAAGTACTTGTGCTGCACGCCCTCGAGGCGCTGACCACGAAAGACGGGCACGTTGAGCGCCTTCTGGCCCGCCGGATGCGGGTTCATGCTCAGCTGGATCTCGCGCGCGACGGCGTCGATCTCCGCGCGGGGCGCGTCCTCGTGGAAGAGCGCGAACAGGCGCTGGAACGCGGCCGGCTCGAGCATCTCCGGCTGCGGGAAGACGAGCTGGAAGATCGGATCGTCGGGGATGTTGCCCCAGTCGACCAGCTCGTCGAGCACGTAGTCGCTGACGGCGAAGGGCAGCACGGCGGCGACGGCGCGCATCGCGAGGCGCTGGTCGGGGCGCATCCACGCGAGCTGCGGGATGTCCTCCATCTGGTGCTGGCGCCAGATGCGCCCGGTGGGGCGCGCGGAGAAGGTGGTCTTGATCAAGGCGATCCTCCTGGGATCTGGGACGCCGGGGACGTGCCGCGGCATCGATGGAGGGGGCGCCGGCGACCGGAGACCGGCCTCCGACGCCCCGGGACTTCTTTGGAGTAGCAACCAATATAGGTTGCACCACAAACGATCGTCAAGGAGACCGGCCGGCCTTGAGCCCTACCCCATCGACCCGATCTTCCAGGCCCACGACGCCAGCGCGAGCAGTGCGGCCCCGAGGATCCAGCGTCTCCAGCGCAGGCCGAGGAGCATGAGCCCGAGGTCGGTCCCGCGGACGTGCGCGACCGCCGCCAGCGGCAGCGCGACCCCGGCGCCGAGCGCCAGCGCGAAGCCCAGCGGCTGGGTCGCCA
>JABWBL010000412.1 GCA_013360535.1 Planctomycetaceae bacterium | reverse complement strand
GGGCACGAGGGCGCGCGCCGGAGCGACCCGGCGCGCGCCCTTCTCGTCGCGCAGGCGTTCGGGCCCAGCACCCGTCACGCAGCGCGACGATCCCCATCGCAGAACTTCCCAGTCACTCGCGGGCGCCGTGAGCTCGCCGCGGCAGGAGCACCGCAACGAGCGTCGCCCGCTCATGAAATCCAACCTAAGCGCGCGCGGGCCGGAACGCGCATGACGATCCCGTGGATGCGGGATCGGCCGTCAATCCTCGACGACGTGCTTGGCGAACACTTGGCGCAGCTCGCCCCAATGCTTTGTGTCGAAACGACCGGATTGCATGCAATCGACGGCGCCGTAGGCCATCGCGAGCGCATGGTGCGTGTTGTCGTGCTGGAACAGGCCCTGCCGCCCGTAGCTCAGGAGCCTCGGCACGCTCTCGACCCAGCCCTCGACCTTCGCGAGCGGTGCCTCGTAGCCCATCAGGTAGATCGGGTAGGCCTGCGGCAGGCGGCGCGTGAACACCGTCGTCGGCTTCGCCGGAAGCGGCAGCCCGCACTCCGCGAGGTCCTCGGCGAGCAGCCGGCCGAGCTCCTCGTCGCCCATCTTCCACACGGCGTCGCCCATTGCGCACGGCAGTTCCGCGCACAGGATCGTCGAGCCCTTGGGCCGCCCGAGGTCGGAGTAGTTCTTCGGCTCCGAGAGCCGCGTGATGCGCGTCTTCGCGCCGGGGAAGTAGTGCGCGTCGTACTCGGTGAACTGCTCCACCGGCAGCTGCACGTAGATCAGGATCATCGAGCGGTACGTCACCGCCTTCGTCGCCTCGAGCACGTCCGCGGGCGCCGCCGGCGCGAGCGCGCGCGCGAGCAGCGTGACGGGAATCGTCGACCACACGTAGTCGGCCTCGAGCACGTCCGCGCGCCCGTGGCCTTCCGCGTGCACGCGCCACGGCGCGCTCTCGCCCGCGGGCCGCTCGAGCTTCGTCATGCGCCAGCCCAGCCGCATGTCGGCGCCGAGCTTCGCCGCCTCCGCCGCATAGGCCTCGCTGATCTGCCCGAAACCGCGCACGGGATAGTAGAAACGCCCCGCACCGGGCGCCTTGAAGCCCGGCACCGCGTTCATGACCTTGCGCACGAGCTTGCCGAACGAGCCCGCGGCCACGCGCTTGCGCGCCTGCACGCCGCTCAGCTCCTTCGGATCCCGCCCCCACAGCTTCACCGCGTACGGCAAGTAGAACTCGTCGGCGATCGTGTGCCCGAGATTGGCGCGAATCACCGACTCGAACGTGTCGCCCTCGGGCGCGCGCCCGGGGAGCTTCTTCGCGACCATGTCGCGCAACGTCCCGATCGCGAAGCTCTTGTCGAGCCGCAGCAGCAGGTCGACGGGCTTCAGCGGGAAGTGGATCCACTTGCCCAACAAGCGAATGCGCCCGTGGCGCGGGCGATCCTTGAGGTCGGCGCCGAGCAGCGCGCGAATGTCGGCGAGGATCGCGGGATCGGTCGCCGGATGCAGTCGATGGCTGCCGTAGTCGAGCCACTGGCCTCCGAACTCGAACGAGCCCGCGTTGCCGCCGTAGTGCGCGCCGGCCTCGAGCAACGTCGCGCTCCCGAGCTTGCGGCGCGCGAGCTCGCGCGCGGCTCCGACGCCCGCCGGACCTCCGCCGAGGATCACCACACGCGGACTAGCCACGGCTCGGGCTCCCATTCAGCTTGAACAGCGAGTCGCGACCGCCACCGGTGCGCGCTTCGGCTCGCAGTCCGAGCACGAACCACAACGCTCCGCCGACGAGGCCCGTCGCGATCAGGATCGATTGCCACAGGAGCGACGACGCGACGCCGTCGACCTCGGGCACCGCGGCCATCGCGAACAGGAAGCCCGCCAGCGTCGCCTCGCGCAGCCCGAGCCCGCCCACCGACAGCGGCGCGAGCGTGATCGCCTTCGTCATCGGCACGCAGAAGAACCACACGGCGAGCGGCGCCTCGACACCGATCGCGATCCCAAGCTCGCGGTTGAGCAGCACGAACCAGGCCTGAATCACGAGCGAAAGCGCGAACACGACCAGCGCGCGGTGCGGCCGCACGAGCACGCGCCGCAGCGCGACCATCGAACGGCCGGCCGTGCGGCGAAGCTTCTTCGGCCAGCGCGCGAGCTTCGTGCGCAGCACCAGCGGCAGCGCGAGCAGCGCTCCACCGATCGCGAGCACCGCTCCGACCTGCACGACGCTCTGCGCCCAGTTCGGCATCGTGCCCTTGGACCACAGCGCCCCCGCCACGATCAGCACGAGCAGCGCCAGCGTGTCGATCAGCCGCTCCGTGAGCCCGCCGAGCACCGCCGCCTCCGCCCGACCCGTCACGCGCGCCGCCAGCACCGCCTTGAGCGCGTCCCCGCCGACGATGCTCGGCAGGCACAGGTTCGCGAACATGCCCGCGGAGTAGCACTGCACGGCATCGAGCGGCCTCAGGCGCGCACGCCCCTCGCCCATGCCCAGATTGACGTTGTAGCGCCACTTGAAGATGCCGAGCGCGTGCCCCGCGAGGAACCCGCCCCACACCAGCGCCCACGTCGAGAACGGGATGCGCGCGAAGGCCGAGCCGATCGCGCCCCAGTTGACCTTGAGGCCGATCCACAGCACGGCGGCCAGGGTGACCCCGACCTTCAGCGCGAGCTTCGCGGTTCGTTTCGACATGGCGAGCTGGAAACTTCTTCCTACCTCGCCGCCGCGTCGCGTCGGACGACGACGACCTCGCTGCCACCGAGCGTGCCCCAGAACGTGCCGACGACCGTGTACTCGCGCTCGATGCGCGACCAGATCTCGGGCTGGGCAGCTTTCATGCGGGTCGGGGTGCAGTACACGATCCAGGTCCGGGCGTGGGTTGCCTCGAGGGCCTGCAGGGCCTCGATGCTATCGACCGCGGGCCAGCCCGAATTGAAGTACTCGGCGTAGGGCATCACGGTCATGTCGACCGTCGCGACGGCGTCGCCGGGCTGGCGCTCGCGCGCGACGAGCTCGAGCGGCCCCTCGAAGTCCTGCTTGGGGTTCCAGGCCGTCGGAACCGTCGCGGCGCTCATCAGGCAGGCGACGGCGAGCGCGGCGGTGCCGAGCTTCGCGACGAGGCCGCCGAGCTGGCCGAAGGAAAAGATGCGCGCCCACTCCGTGACGCCGCGGATCGCGATCAGCACGGCAAATCCTGCCGCAAAGAAGAACATTCGCGGCCACAGGTTGTGCTTGGTGGCGAGCAAGGTCACCGCCGTCACGACCAGCCCCAGCAAGAACGTGCCGAGCACCGCCACGCTCTGCTTCGCGTACGAGCGCACGCCGAGCGTCACGATCACGAGGCCGCCGGCCAGCGTGAAACCGCCGCCGGGCACCCCGTTGGAAAGCCCGCGCAGCGTCTCGAGCACGAGCCAGCTCGGATTCTTCCACTCGACTTTCGCGCCCGGCATCGTCGGCGCGAGCAGCGTCGCGAAGAACTGCGGCAGCACGAGTGAATACAGCACGAGCGACAGCCCGCCGGCGAGCACGAAGCCGGCCCCGACCTGCACGTGGTTGGTGCGCGCGTTGCGGCCGCGCGAGGTCCACAGGCTGCAGAGCCACACGAGCCCGTGCGCCGCGACCGCGAACACCGCCGTCGCGTGGATCAAGGTCGCGAGCGCCATCCACAAGCCGTAGCGCAGCGGCGCGCCGATGCCGCGCGGCTGCGGGTCGCGCAGCATGTCGAGGAACGCGCTCGAACCGAGCAGCGTGAACAGGAGCAGCCCCGTGTAGCCGCGCGCGTTCTGCGAGAACCACACGTGGTGGTACGAAACGGTCAGCAGCGTCGCCGCGAAGATCGCCTCGCGCCCGTCGGCGACCCGCAGCGCGAAGCGGTAGAGCGCCGCGATGCTCGCCACGCCGAG
>JABWBL010000411.1 GCA_013360535.1 Planctomycetaceae bacterium | reverse complement strand
GCGACGCTCGCGACCCTCGCCCCGATCGCCCCGATCTTCGCGGCGGCGCGACGGGCCGTCGGCGCGCTCGGACTCCTGACGAGGCTCGTAGCCGTCGGCCCCGCGCTCGAGCACGTCGAGGTGCTTGGTCGGGATCTGCTCGCACAGGTAGAGCGTCTTGCGGTCGTAGAAATTGACGCCCTCTTCCCAGGCATCGAGAGCGAAGACCTGCAGGATCGCGTACTCGCGCGCGGCGCGGCGTCCGGCCTCGCGCGCATCGTCCGCGGACAGCGCGAGGTGCAGGAAACGACGGCGACCGCCGCGCAGGCCGAACTGCTTCGCGCGGTCGAGATCGCGGGCGTCGATGCCGACGTACAAGAATTCCGGCGGCTGGGCGGGCTCGCCCGGGCGCACCTCGATCGAGTGGCCATAGAGCGCGCGGATGCGCGAGCCCTTGATCTCGTAGCGCGGGCGGTCGCCGGCTTCGACAGCAGCGATCACGTCCTGAGCCTCGACAGGCTCCGCAAGACGGTCGCTGACGGCGCGGACGACCTCGGAAAGCTCGCCGAACCCGTCCTCGTCGAGGTCGAGGTCGAACTTCTCCGGCTGGTGGCGGAGCATGTAGGCGAGTGAGCGGGTGATGCGTTCGATCAGGGCGGGATGCGTCATGAACTGGTGTGCGACAAGAGGGATGACCCGGGCGGCACACCACATCCGGGCGCGGGTGCTCAGGCTCTCGGGGCGTCGGAGTCTAACAATGCGTCTCGATGCTTCCAGAACCCCTCCCGATCGGGAGCGAAGGAACTTGGCGTTCCGTGCGCCTCGGGCCAGCCCGCGGTCCCTCGAGTCGTGCCCGGCGGGCAGCGTCCCCGCGCGGTCGGTCGCTGCGCAGCGGCCTGCGGCGACAGCCCGGGACTCCAGCGAGAGGCCCGGAAAAAGGTGCGCGCCCGCAGCCCCCGCCGCGAGCGCGCGAATTGGCGGGTCCCACACCACCAACTCTTGCCCCGCTTCTAGGCCCGGTGACCGGGTTTCAAAGAGGGGGGAACACAGGTTCCGGGGCTGCTAGCCGGCAGCCTCGCGGGGAGTCACGCCCTCCGGCCCGGGGCCCTCTTCGGCGAGGACCGTGAAGCCGGAACGTTCGATGTCCTTCAGGAAGGCCGAGCGCGGAAACGAGCCCGAACCGCGCACGTCGATCACGACCTGATCGCCGGACTCCTCGTCGGAGTAGCCGAGCACCAGCGAGCGGAAGGCGCGCCCGCGGCGCGGCGCCGAGCCAGCGGCGGCGGATTCGGCAGCGGAGGCGTCGAGAGCCGTCGGCGTGGGGCGCGGGCGCTCGAGCGCGTCCTGCGGCCTGCTGCCGGAGCGGAAGGGTGAGTTCATGGTGATCTGCATCTGGGGGAGGTCGCCGGTTCCTGAAGCGCGCACGGGCTCGGCGGGCACAACGACCGCCGCCTCCCTTGCACGCGGCGTGCCGGGCGGGCGGGGCACCGTGGATCCGAAACCCTGCGGAAACTGAGACGTTCCGGAGCCCGGCCGTCCGCCAACGATTCCTGTAAGGCTCGCGTGCTCGGAGGTCCGTTCCATGGCCGTGGAGGACCCTACGGAAGCGCGCTTCAGGCGTAAGCGCGGCGTGGGTCAAGTTCGTGAAAATCGCGCAGAACCCGCACGAAACGTGCGCCTTGGCACGCCTGGAAGGTGCGGATTCCGCACGCTCGCCAAAACGGCCCATGGCCGGAACTCACGGCGCGCTTGTCGCGCGACGCCGCCGCGGGTTTCGACGCTGGGAGCCCCAACGGTCAGTATCGGGACATCTTCGGCTCGACCTCTTCCGCCCAGGCGTCGATGCCGCCAGAGAGGTTGAGGACGTCCGAGAAACCCTGCCCGACGAGCCAGCCGGCGACCTGCGCGCTGCGCATCCCGTGGTGGCAGATGCAGACGATGCTCGCCTTGGGATCGAGCTCCCCCACGCGCCGCGGCACGTCGCGCATCGGGATCAGCTTGGATCCCGCGATCTGGCACAACGCCGTCTCGCCTGGCTCGCGCACGTCGAGCAGCACGAGCGCGTCCTTGGCGTCGAGCCGCGCCCGCAGCTCGCGGGCCGAGATCCTGTGGAGTCCCATGGGCCTACTGCAGCTTGACCGGCGCGACGTCGAGCTCGGGCGGCACCGCGACACCGAGTGCCGCGAGCACGGTCGGCGCGATGTGCAGCAGGTCGACGCCGTTCGCCGGCAGCTCCGCCTTGCGGTTGGAGAAGAAGATGCCGCGCACGTGGCGCGTGTCGACCGAGACGTGGTCGCCCGACCAGTCCTTGTCGTTGGCGCTCACGAACGGCGCCGGCTTGCCGGACGAGACCGCGAGGCCGCCGCCGGACGTCAGCCACGAGACGCGGTAGTGCGGCGCGAAGCCGACCGAGATGTCGGCCTCGAGGTCCTGGTAGGGCCCCGAGTGCACGTCGCTCACCAAGGTCGCCGTCGAGCAGACGGGCTCGCCCGTGCGCGGGTCCTTGGCCTCCTTGAGGCGCGCGACGATCTCGCGCGCGAGGGCCTCGCGCTCTTCGGGCGGAACGATGCCGACGGTGCTGACGAGCGTCTCGCCGCGCTCGCGCGTCTTGGCCCCGATCGTGTTGATGAAGATCGTGCCGAGGCCGAGCGAGTAGGCGCGAGTCTTCGACCAGTCGACGTAGCTCGCGAGCATCGAGAACTGGCGCGCCTCGGGCTTGAGCACGAGGTACCCCTGCTCGACCAGCCAGTTGTTGATGTGCACCTGATGGCGGAACGACTGGAAGCCGTGGTCCGCGCACAGGAGCAGCGTGTCGCCGGGCTTGAGGTGCTCGGTCAGGACCTTGCCGACGATCTCGTCGATCTTGCGGAACACCGCCGGAATGGCCTCGGCCAGCGTGATCTCGCGCCCGTAGAAGCGCACCTTCGTCGCCGCCTTCTCGGCGTCGTAGAGCGGGTGCTCGGGGTCGTAGAACTGGTACAGCATGTGCTGCACTCGGTCGCACTCGCTGAAGATGCCGACGAACAGTCGCCAGTCGTCCTTCTGGAGGCCGTCGTAGACGAGCTTCTCGCGCCACTGCGTCGTGAACTCGATGTCCTGCAGGAAGGTGACCGCGTCGATCACCTTGTCCTTGAAGGGGTGCGTGAGGCAGGCCCAGCCGACGGTCTCGAAGGAGCCGCAGGACGTGGCCAGCTCCGGGGCGAACTCGGGCGGTTGCGAGATCGGCTGCCAGAACGGGGGCTTGGCCGGGTCGAGCTCGATCGTGTTGAGGTACAGCTCGAAGTTGGGCCGCTCGGTCGACTTGGGGTCGCCGAGCGAGACCAGCTTGGCGCGCGTGAGCGCGTGCACCTTGATCAGCGGGTTGAGCTCGAACGTCAGCCGGTACCAGTCCGACCAGCCACCTTCCTCGATCACCTGCAGCTGCTCGCCGATCGTGACCTCGGCCTTGCCGTCCTTCTTGACGATGCGCATCGGCACCGAGACCGGCGTCTCCAGGCGCGTCTCGAGTTCCTTGAGCTGGTCCTCGAGCTCGTTGCTCTTCTTGAACGGCATGTTGGGCTGCTCGGCCTGCAGCGCCTTGATCTCGGCGATCTCCGCCTCGAGCGCGGCCCGTTCCCAGAAGTTGTCCGGGCCATACACGACGGTCTCGATCACGCCGTCGGTCTCGTCGACACGCAGCCGGTAGCCGCCCGAGCCGGTGTCGACGCCGCTGTCGTTGAGCCCGCGCGCGAACACGAGCTCGTCGGTCGTGTAGATGAAGTAGTTCATGTAGCTGCCGCGCGCGTCGGGAACGCCGAGCCCGCACAGCACCTTGGCGCCGCTGACCGGCTCGCGGTCCCAGGCCTGCTGGCCGTCGATCACGCGCGCCTGCACGCCGGCCTTGGCCGCGAGCTCCCAGAACGGC
>JABWBL010000410.1 GCA_013360535.1 Planctomycetaceae bacterium | reverse complement strand
CTTGGCGCATCGCCTGCAGGCCCGCGGGCTGGCTCCTGCACAGGTCGCGCTGGTCCTGCTCGCGCTCTCCCTGCCCGCGGCCCTCCTCGGCTGGCTCGGAATCCCGCTGGTGGCCGCCGGATTCGCGCTCGCGCTGCGCTTCGCCCCGGCGCCGCTCGAAACGCGCCTTTCGCTCGCGCCAGCGAACTTCGAGCCTGTCACCGCATCCGACAAGCGTCGCTGAGCACCGCAGTGGGTGACTCATTCCGCAAGGTCGTTCGTGGTGGATCGCTCGTGGTCCTGTGGGGGCTCCGTGTCCTGTTCTGCCTGGTCCTGCCGGTGGCGATCGTTCCGACGGAGTGGTTCCTGCTCGACGTTGGGAATGCTGCCCGGGAGAACGTTCTAGGGCTTTGCTGGGTGCTCGTGGTCTACGCGCTCATTCCTATCGGGTTCGTCGGCGGGTTGGGCACGCTGGCGTGGCAGCTGCTCCGGGGGTTGTTGACGCTGCGCCTTCCGTCGCTGCTGGGCGTGGTCTCGAGCCTCCTCGCGCTGTCGCCCGCGCCGTTGCTCGTCGGTTGCAAGCTCTTCGACGTGGACGAGCGCGGCTACCTGGCTCGGCACGAGGCGGAGTTGCTCGATTTCGTGGAGCGTCAGGATGGAAGTGAATCGGGCTACGAGGTCTTCTGGCAGGACGAGGACTTCGTCGTGGTCGAGGTGCATTTCGTCTGGCAATTGCGCCACATCACGGGCTTCGCCTACAGCCGGTCGGCTGCGGATGCGGCCCGGACGCGCGGCGGACCGTTTGGCGGCGGGGCGGCGGAGTCTGCCGCTGCGGTGGCTCGCCTCGAGGCCGAGATGCCGTACTACTCAATCTGGGGTTCGCACCTGCGTGGCCCCTGGAGCATGGTGACGGTCCACCACTAGGGCTTGCCGCCGCGGGGGGGCGTCCCGATAATCCCCGCCCCTGTTGGAGCGGGCGCCGCCGCCTGTGCCCGACCCTTGGGAACCGGCGCCCGTGACGTACCCGCTGACTGCCCTCATCTCCGACCTCCACAGCAACCTGCCTGCGCTCACGACCGCCCTGCGGGACGCGCGCGAGCGAGGTGCGGAGCGTTTCGTGTGCCTGGGCGACGTGATCGGCTACGGCGCGCGGCCGACGGAGTGCCTCGAGCTCGTGATCGACGCCATCGCGGGCGCGGACGGGCGCAAGCCGGGGTTGTGCCTGCAGGGCAACCACGAGTACGCGGTGCTGTCGTCGGGGGAGGACTTCAACCCCAACGCGCGGCGCGCGATCGACTGGACGCGCGACCAGATCAACCACGGCGGGCCGACCGGCGACAAGGCGCTCACGTACTGGGATTTCCTCGGTGGCCTCGAGCCGTTCGCGATGGAGCCCGGCGCGATGTACGCGCACGGCAGCCCGCGCGATCCCGTGCGCGAGTACCTGCTGCCCCGCGACGCGCGCGACAGCGCGAAGATGCAGGCCAACTTCGACCGCATGCGCGCGCTCGATCCCGAAGGGCACTCGGGCGTGTGCTTCGTCGGCCACAGCCACGTGCCGGGCATCTTCTACGAGGACGGGCGCTACTACCGGCCGAAGGGGAGCGAAGGTCCGTACGACCTCGGCGCGCTCGCCCGCTGCCGCGCGATCGTCAACGTCGGTTCGGTGGGGCAGCCGCGCGACGGCGACCGCCGGCTCGCCTACGTGATGTTCGACGGCCGCAGCCTGACCTTCGTGCGCCTCGACTACGACCTAACGACCGCGCAGGAGCACATCCGCGCCGTCTCCGAGCTGCCCGGCCATCTGGCCGACCGGCTGGCCCTGGGCCAGTGACCTGCGGCAGCACCCCAACGACTCAGGAAGACGAACTCGACTTTGGAAAAGCGACTGCTCACCGCGCTGCTGCTGTCCGGCCTCGTGCTGCTCACGTGGCAGTTCTTCGCGCCCAAGCCGCCGCCGCAGCCGACGCCGCCGGCGATCGACGCCCCGGCGGATCCGGCGGGAAATGCAGCCGGAAACGCCGCGGGACAGGCGACTCCCGCACCGGTGGTCGACGATCGTCCGGTCGTGGGCGAGCGCGTCGGCGAGGAGAGCGAGCGCACGCTCGAGCTCTCGATCGGCAAGCCGGGTGAGGTCGGCAGCTACCGCGCGACGTTCTCCAACCGCGGCGCGCGGCTGGTCGAGCTCAAGCTCGCGAACTTCTACGACCAGGTGAAGCTCACCGACGCCGAGAAGCTCGACCCGCAGCACTGGGTGACGCTCTTCACCTCGCCGCAGAGCCTCGGACTCGCGACCGGTTCGCTCGCGTGGCGCAGCGAGCCGTCGAGCCGCGACCTCGAGCGCGAGCCGATCGACCGCGCGCTGTGGCGCATGCGCGAGATCGAGGGCGGCATCGAGTTCGACCTCGCGCAGGGCACGGGCGTGCGCTGGATCAAGCGCGTGCGCTTCAATCCGGCGAGCTACCGCCTCGACGTCGAGCTCGCGATCGAGAACCAGGCGCTCGAGGGCGCGCGGCGCCTGGGCTACCAGCTCACGCCCGCCGAGTGCCTGCCGCCGAGCTCCGACGACCGCTTCTACGTCGACCCGCAAGCGATCGCGGGCGGCCGCCCGGCCGAGGACCTGCCGCGGCGCCTCAAGCTGCCCGAGACGCACACCGTCCCGCGCGAGGACACCGGCAAGGAACGCAGCGGAACGATCGAGGTGCCTGCGGCCGAGCTCTCGTTCGCGGGCGTGCACAACCACTATTTCGCGGGCCTGCTGCGCGGCGCGACGCCGATGAGCGTCGCGGCGATGACGGGTGCACGCTGGCGGCGCCTGCACGACGATGCCTTCGCGCGCCGCGATCCGGAGCACGCGGGCAGCGCGTGGAAGTTCGTCGTCACGGACGTGACGCTCGAGTTCGACCTGCCGGCGAAGGGCGAGACGAAGAGCTATCCGTTCGCGCTCTACGCGGGTCCGAAGGACCCCAAGGCCATGTACGCCGACCACGCCGACTACGAGGCGGTGATCGACGCGGACATCGGGTCCTTCTGCGGCCTCTCGCTCTCAGGGGTCGGTGCGCTGCTCGTCGCGGTGCTGCGCTTCTTCCACGGGATCGTCGGCAACTGGGGCGTCGCGATCATCCTGCTCACGCTGTGCGTGCGCCTCGTGCTCTATCCGGTCAACCGCAAGTCGCAGACGGAGATGGCGCGCTTCCAGAAGAAGATGAAGCGCTTCCAGCCCGAGATCGACGCGATCAAGAAGAAGCACGCGGACGATCCGGCCAAGCAGCGCAAGCTGCAGCAGGAGCTGTATGCGCGCGAGCGCCTGACGCCTCCGCTCGGCGGCTGCCTGCCGATGTTCATCCAGATGCCCGTGTTCTTCGGGCTCTTCGCGGTGCTGCGCACGGCCTTCGAGCTGCGCCACGCGCCGTTCGCGCTGTGGATCGAGGACCTCTCGAAGCCCGACGCGATGCTCGACATCAACTTCGACACGCACCTGCCGCTCATCGGCGTGATCCCGCACTTCAACCTGCTGCCGATCCTGATGATCGTGCTGTGGATCTGGCAGCAGAAGCTGATGCCCGTGCCGACCGACGAGCAGGCGGCGCGCATGCAGAAGATGATGATGTGGATGCCGGCCCTGATGGGCGTGTTCCTCTACAACTACGCCGCGGGCCTGTCGCTCTACATGATCACGCAGTCGATCTTCGGCATCCTCGAGTCGACGGTGGTGAAGAAGATCTGGCCGATCGACGACACGCCCTCGGACAAGCCGGGCCTGATGGCGCGACTGATGGCGCGCGCGGAAGCGGCGCAGAAGGCCGCCAACGCCTCGTCCTCGAACAAGGGCAAGGGCGGCAAGAAGAAGTAGGAGCGATGCGCGCGAGCGGGAGCACGATCGCCGCGATCGCGACGCCGCCGGGAGGCGGGCGCCGCGCCGTGCTCCGGCTCTCGGGGCCGC
>JABWBL010000409.1 GCA_013360535.1 Planctomycetaceae bacterium | reverse complement strand
ATCCTCGGCGTGTGCCTCGGTGCGCAAGTGCTGTGCGAGCACGCGGGGGGTGTCGTCGTGCGCGACTCCACGCCCATGCACGGCCGGGCCTCCCTCGTCTTCCACACGGGCCAGGGCTGGCTCGCGGGCCTCCCCAGTCCCTTCGAGGCCGGCCGCTACCACTCGCTGCGCGCTGCGGACTCGCCGTGGCCGGAGAGCCTCGTCCTCGACGGCGCGACGGCCGACGGAGTGCCGATGGTGGTGCGCCATCGCACACTGCCCCGCTGCGGCGTGCAGTTCCATCCCGAGTCGATCCTCTCGCCCGAGGGCCCGCGCCTGTTCGCGAACTTCCTGCGCGCCTGCGGAGAGCCCTGCGACGGTCCGCTGCCGCTCCTGCTGCGCCCCCGCGGGCCGCGCGAACCCTGAGGCTCACGCACGCGCGCCCGTGCGTCCGATAGGATGGCGACCGTGATCGACCTGCCCTTCTCCCTCAATAGCGAGCCCGTCAAGTACACGCTGATCGCGCTCACGACGCCGATCTGGCTGCCGTTCGTGCGTGCGCTGTGGAAGGAGCTCAACGACTCACTGCGGCCCGAAGGTGGCATCCTCGGACTGGCGCCGTCGGAGAAGGAACTCGAGGCGCTCAACAAGAGCCAAGGCCTGCACGACTCGCCCTTGATCAGCGAGACCTGGGCCGAACGTGAGGCCGGATCCGGCCCGCGTCAGGCGCCGCGCCGCACTCGCTCCCCTTCGGCCGCCAGGCCCTCCGCCGCGCCGCGCCCCCGCGGTTTCCGCTGAACCTGCCTGTCCAGCGCGAGCGCGTCACGGATAGACGATCACCTCGAGCGCGTTCGACAGCGCAGCGCCCTGCGGCGAGCCCGAGTCCTCGTACCAGACCTGAAAGTAGACCGTCTGCCCGACGAGCCACGGCTCGAACGTCGCATCGCGCATGGCGTAACCGAGGAAGTCGGTCTTCACGCGCTGCAGGCGCTTGAACGGCGGCACGAGGTACAGGCGGCTGCCGAGGAACGGAACGTCCTGTCGCGCGAGGCTGCGCAGGCTCTGCGACCAGGCGTTGGGCAAGGCGAAGTCACAACCGACGCGGAAGCCGGTCTCGGTCACCGACGGGAATCCTTCCCAGCGCATCTCCGCGCGTCCGCCCTGCGAATTCAGCTTGCCCGTGCCGAACGAGATCGGATGCACGAGCAGCGCGAGCTTCGAGACGTAGCCCTGCGAGAGCGCGAGCACGTTCCAGTCCGGCTGGAACGCGCCGACGGAGACGGGCAAGCCCGGGCCGTAGGTCGTGCCGCCGAACAGCACCTCGCCATCGGAGTCGACGGCGAGCGCGCGCAGCCAGTCGGGCTGCGGGCAGCCGAAGTGGGTCAGGTAATCGAAGCCAGCGAGCGTCGTTGGCATGCGCCCGAGGAACACCTCGCGCTCGACACCACCGATCGGCATGCGCGGTTGCGGCTGGTAAGCCCCGGGAGTGGTGGGCAGACCTTCGCTGAGCGAATCGCCGCCGACGATCAGCGCCCCGCTGGGTTCGAGAGCGAGCGCCGAGACGCGGTCGAGGTCGTCGCCGCCGAAGAAGGTCGAGTCCGACAGGGTCGTGCCCAGTGCCGAGAGCCGCGCGATGAAGCCTTCGCTCGCGCCGCCGAAGGTCGAGTCGAAAGCGCCGGAAACCACGGGGAAATCGACGCTCAGCGTCTCGCCGCCACACAGCACGTCCCCCGACGGCTCGACGAGCAGCGTCAGCACGCTCTCTTCCGCGCTGCCTCCGAGGAAGGTCGAGAACACACGCTGCGCCCCGTTGGCGGAGAAGCGCGCGACCCACGCTTCCGAGGGGCCGCTGAAGGTCGTGTCGAAGGCACCCGCGGAAGTCGGGAAGCTCGAGCTGTAGGCCTGCCCCGCGACGACGACGCCGTCGTTCGCGTCGAGCGCGAGCCGCTCCGCGAGCTCCTCACCGGCGCTGCCGAAGTACGTGCACCACACGCGCGAGCCGCCGTCGCGCGCCAGCCGCGCGACGAACGCGTCGCCGAAGAACGGTCCACCGTTGTAAGTCGTGTCGAACGCGCCGGCGCTCGTCGGCAAGCCGCCGCGGGTGCCGCCGCACAGGACCGGCTCCTCGTTCGCTCCGAGCGCGAGCTCGCCGAAGCGATCGGCCAGCGCTCCTCCGAAGTAGGTCGACCACTCCAGCGCCGTGCCCGAACCTTCGAGGCGCGCCACGAACACGTCGCGCACGCCGCCGAACACGGGCTGCAACGCGCCCGCAGTCGTCGGAAAATCGCCGGACGTCGTGTCGCCGCCGACGATCACGCCGCCCGACGGCGTGACGACGACGCTGCGCGCGAGCTCGTCGCCGGAGCCGCCGATCAGGGTCGACCAGAGGAGCTCGCGACCGTCCGCGGACAGGCACGAGACGAAGGCCTCGGTGCCGCCGTTGAAGAACGGATCGAAGGCGCCGAGCGTCGTCGGAAAGTCGAGCGAGTAGCTCGTTCCGGCCGCGAGCGCGACTCCGAAGGGTCCGTGGGCGACGGCCTCGACGTCCTGCTCGTTCTCGCCGGTCAGGTAGGTCGAGAAGCGCAGCGCGGGATCGATGCGCGCGCGTGTGCCGATCGCGCGCGGCTCGAGCGCGAAGCCAAAACGGTCCGGGCCGCGCAGCTCGAAGCGACAGGCGAGCTTGCGGCAGTCGGCGAGGCTCCACGCGAGCGGCGGCGGCTGCACGAGCGCTCCGACGGCGGTCTCGATCACGAGCGCGCCGTCCGGATCGATCCACAGCGCCTCGTGGCCACGCACCTGCGCCTCGAACAGCTCGGGGCGTGCGTCGCGACCGAGGTCGAGGTCGTACTCGAAGCCTCCGTCGCCCTCGCGCAGCACGAGCTCGACTCCGGGCGCGACGCCGCGGTAGCGCAGGCGCGCGTGGACTCGATCGGTGTGGAACGCCTCGTGGCCCTTGAAGCGCGTCAGCGTGACGCAGCGCTCGAGCTCACCCTCGGGTCGCGCAACGCCGAACTCGAGCGCGATCGCCGCGCCTTCGTGCTCGCTGCGCACGAGCGCGATCCCCAGTCCGCCTTCGCGGGCGTTCAGCAGGACTCCGCCGGCGCGGGCGACGAACGAGCCCGCTTCCGCGCGACCGAGCGCGGGTTCGAAGGCGAGCTGTGCCCGTGCTGCACCGATCAGGGCCAGCGCGGCGAGCGCCCGGACGACCAAGGGCCTCGTCATCACGTTCCATCTCACTGCCCGCTCGCGTCCGCCGCAACCTCCCGCGTGCAAAGTCCGTTTGCAACCCGGCCCCGGCCGCCCGAAGATCCTCGGGGCCCATGCTCCACCACACCCCTCTTCTTCCGACGATTTCGGCCCTCTCGCTGGTGCTGCTCGCTTCCTGCGCGGCGCCGGGTCGGTCGAGCTACCTGTCGAGCGCCGCACCGGCCCCGATCGGTCCCTACTCCCAGGCCGTCCGCGTCGGCGACACGCTGTACCTCGCGGGACAGATCGGACTCGCCGCGCAGACGGGCGCGCTCGAGCCCGGAATCGAGGCCCAGACGCGCACCACGCTCGAGAACCTCGCGGCGGTGCTCGCCGTCGCCGGGCTCGACCTGAGCCACGTGGTGTCGACGACGGTCTACTTGACCGACCTGAACGACTTCGCCGCGATGAACACGGTGTACGCGGAGTTCTTCCGCGAGCTTCCGCCCGCGCGTGCGACCGTCGGCGTCGCCGCCTTGCCGCGGGGTGCGCGCGTCGAGATCGCCTGCATCGCGGTGAGGTGACGTGCGGCTCGCGCTCGACTACTGGCCGGGAGCGACGCACGAACCGGGCGTCGGGCGTTACGTGCGCGAGTTCGCGCGCGCGCTCGTGCGGCTCGACGACGCGCCCGCGACGACGTTGTTCGACTGGGGGCCCGGAAAGCGGCTCGATTCGGCCGAAACCATGGACTCGTTGCCGCC
>JABWBL010000408.1 GCA_013360535.1 Planctomycetaceae bacterium | reverse complement strand
GCGCCGCCTCCGCGCAGCGCGAGCGTGCTCTCGACCGTCACGCCTTCGCCGTCGACGCTCACGACCGGGCCGCGATCGAAGGCGCTGGAGACCTCGCGCGAGGCGAAGTCGAGCACGCCGTGGCGCAACGTCTCGAGCGGAGCGCGCGCCGCCAATCCCAGCCGTCGTCCGCGCGCGTGGTTGCGGACGAGCCACAGGGAGAAGCGCATCTCCTTCGCGCCGTGCGACCAGCCGCGTGCGAGCGAGCTCGAGCCCGCGTGGCCGCTCCACTCGCCTTCTTGCGTGGCCGCGAGCCGCTGGCGCGCGAGCAGGTTCGCTCCGTCGAGCTTGCGCACGACGCGCAACAACCCGGCGCCGTGGGGACTTCCGTGGTGCACGTTGTAGGGCGGTCGCGCACCGCGCACCCACGCGACGACGCGGTCGTCCTCGAGGCGCGCGAGCTGCGCGTCGGGGAACCAGCGGATCGACAGGTCGATGCCCGCGCCCGGCCCGCGCGGATTCAGCTCGACCTTCGCGCTCGCTTCGACGAGCTCGGGCAGCACGCGTGCGATCCACTCGGCGTGGCAAGCCCAGAACACGGGGCACTGGTAGCTCTTCGTGCGGCCCGGTGCGTCGAAGTGCGAGCGCGGCTGGCCGGTCGGAAGCAGGTGCTCGCTCCAAGTGCGGAACGCGCGCAGCGCCGCACGCGCGAAACGCGGCTCGCCGAAGAGCTTCCAGCCACGCAGCAGCGCGTACACGTCGAACACGTGCGACGCGACTTCGTACTCGGCGCCCCAGTACCACGGCTTCGCTTCGACGAGGCCGCACTTGAGGCCATCGGGCCCGTGCAGCGCTTCCGTGAAGTCGAGCGCGCGCCGCAGCGCCGGAGCGAAGGGCGTGCGAGCGACGTCGCGGCCGAGACGCTCGAGCGCAAACAGCGAAAAACCCGGGATGCGCGAGTGGTAGAAGCTCGAGACGTCGCTCGCGCCGGGATGTTCGGCGCCCCACTCGAGCGGGTGGTACGGGAAGCTGCCGTCGGAGTGCTGCACGCCTTCGAGCGCACCGAGCGCCTGCAACGCGGCCTGTTCGAGCTCGGCGTCGTGCTCGAGCGACCACGCCGCCGCGAGACCGCTCAGACCCCACGCTCGCTGCGCCGGAATGCCCTTGTCGAGCACCGCATAACGCAGGTACGTGCGAGCGTGCAGCAGGCTCGCGTCGCGGAAGGCGCGCGCGTCGTCGGCGGGAAGTTCCGAGCCCAGTTCCTGCACGAGCTCGGCGAGCGCGTCGCTGCAGGCTCCGCCATCGATCACGGCGTTGGAGCTGTTGAACTTGTCGTGGCGGCCCGGCCAGAAGGTGTGGCAGGCGCTTTCGCCTTCGCGGTAGAGGTTCGCGACGAGGCGACGGCCCTGCTGGATCGCTGCGGCGACGTGGGCCGCGCGGAATTCCGACCGATCATGCTTCGCGAGCCGCGCCGCGAGCACGGCAGCGCCCGCGCTCTTTCCGGTGTGCTCGATGCGGTGCTCGGGGCACACGATGCGGCCTTCGGCGTCGCGCAGCGTGAGCAGCCAGCCCAGCGCGCGGCGCAGCGGCTCGAGGAACGCCTCGGGGATCGCGTGGGTCACGCGCTCCTCCCCTTGCGCTGCATGTGCTCGACCATCCGCTTCATCAGCGCATCGACTTCGTGATCGCGCGCGACGAGCGTCCGCAGGCGTTCGCCCAGCGCCACACGTTCGGGTTGCCGCAGTCGCAGCAGGCCTTCGACCTTCTCGGCGAGCGACGTCGCGCTGCCGGGTTCGAACACGAGCTTCGGTGCATCGGCGCCGAGCTCGCGGAAGAGCCGCGGAAACGAGTCGTTGCACGTGACGACGGGCCGTGCGCAGGCCATCGCCTCCAGCACGACCTTGTCGACGCTTCCGGTGCGGCTCGCGCTCACGAGCATCGTGCAGCGCCGGTACAGGGGCGGAATCTCGCGGTACGGCACCGCCCCGTGGAGCACGACACGCTCCTGCAGGCCTCCGACCTCGATCTGCTCCTGCACGCGCCGTCCGTAGGCGTCGTCCGAAGCGACGAGACCCGCGCCGACGAGGTCGAGGTGCACGTCGAAGCCGCGCGAGACGAGGATCGCGAGTGCCGCGAGCACGGTCAGCGGATCCTTGGCCGGCGTGAGGCGGCCGACTTCGAGCAAGCGGATCGGTCGCGCGGGGCTCTCGCCGCGCTCGGAGAAGTGCTCCAGGTCGATGCCGTGACCCGTGACGACCCTCTTCGGGCTCGAGATGCGCAGCGACTCCTCGCTGGCCGTGAAGACCTTGTCCACGAGCTTCACCGCTCGCTCGAGCCGCGCGTCGACTGTCCCATGCGCGTACCACAGGAACTGACCGGCGCCCGAGGCGCGCGCGATCCCGCTCGAGAGCAGCGTGTAGCGCGGAACCATGTGCGCGAGCACCGTGTCGAAGCCATCCCGCTCGAGGGCTTCCTTGAGGAAGCGTCGATTGCGGAAATAGCGGCCGATCCAGCCGCTGCGCCCGATCTCGCGCACGTCGACGTTCGCCGGCAGCCTCGTGACGTCGCCAACCGAGAGCGCGAGGACGCGCACGCGCTCACAGTGCCGTGCGAGGCCTTCGACCCAGCGCGGGACGAAACCGAGCACGGCATCGTCGCGATCGAGCACCTGCGTGAGGAACACGAGCTTCACGTGCGTTCTCCCGCGAGCCGCTTGAGGCCGTCTGCGTAGCCGCGCAGCACGCTCGCGTACTCGAAACGTGTCGCCGCTTCGCGTGCGCGCGCCGCCATGGACTTGCGCTTCCCCTCGTCGTCGAGCACACGCCCCAGCGCCGCGACGAGGCTCTCGACGTCAAAACCCGCCGCCGCGCCGTTCTGCCCTTCGACGAGCAGCTCGCGCATCATCCCGACGGGCGTGCTGACGACCGGCGTGCCGCAGGCGAGCGCCTCGACCGTCACGCGCGGCCCACCTTCGCAAGTCGACGCGCACACGACGACGCGCGAGCGCCGGTACAGCTCCGCCAGCTCCTCCGCACGCGCCACCCACTCGACGAAACGCACGGTTTCCTGCAGTCCGGCGCGCTGCACCGCGGCACGAGTCGCACCGAGCAGCGGCCCCTTGCCGACGAACAGCGCGCTCGTGCGCTGGCCCGCCTTCGCACGTCGCTCCAGCGCGGTGACGATGCGCTCGAGGCCCTTGTTCTCGACCATGCGGCCGACGAACAGCACGTCCTGCTCCGGCTCGAGCGGCTGTGCGACCGGCCGGAACACGTCGAGGTCGATGTAGAGCGACGGCAGCACGACGATCTGCTCTTCGGGCACGCCCCAGGCGCGCAACAGCTCCGGCATCTCGACCGAGTTGACGACTCGAAACGCCTTCGCGCGCGACTTCGCCCAGCCCACGTAGCGCCGCGCGATCCACTTGTCGAGACGCTCGCGCAGGTTCGCGGCGACCGGATGGCCGGGGATGTGGTGCAGTTCGGAGAGGTATGGGACGCCGCTCGCGCGCGAGAGCCGCGCGGAGCCGATGCCGTTGTAGAACCAGCCGTAATCGTGGCTGACGATCAGCGTCGCACCGTTCTCGCGCAGCAGCTCCGCACCGCGTCTCACGATGTACGACACCATGCCTGCGCGTCCGCAGTCGGCCGGATGCAAGTGCACGCGCTCGAACAACGTGCGCACCGTCACGGAGCGCTCGGGACGCGGGCAGAGCACGTCGATGCGCTCGAAATGCCGCGAGAACTCGCGCTGCATCGCGAAGAACGGGCCCTGTTCGCCCACGGCGACCTGCCGGTCGCCCGAGACCATCAGGAGGCGCATCGGCGCGCCTCGATCACGGCCGTGTAGAGCGCCTCGAGTCGAGTCGCGAGCGCCTCCGCGGAATGCCGCGACTGCGCGCGCATGCGGGCGCGCTGCCCCATCGCAGCGGCGTTGCGCGGCGAGTCGAGG
>JABWBL010000407.1 GCA_013360535.1 Planctomycetaceae bacterium | reverse complement strand
GCCGCAAGCTCCGCACCGAGCCGAGCGTGGAGCGCGAGCGCCTCGACGCCGTCGCGCGCGGTCAGCACGCGGAAGCCGGCGCGCTCGAGGAACGCGACCGCGACCTCGAGCACCAGCGGCTCGTCGTCCGCCACCAGCACGAGCGGTCCTTCGCTCATCGCCCGAAGTACGTCTTCATCTGGCGCCGCACGTCCGCCGCCGCCTTCGGATCGACGATGTCGAGCACCGCGAGCTCCTGATCGGCGAGGTCGCAGCGTCCCAGCGAGCAGTGCGCGAGCGCGAGGTTGGTGAGCGCGACGACGTTGCGCGAGTCCAGCCGCAGCGCGTTCTCGTAGAACGGCACGGCGTCGGCGATGCGGCCGGTCTGGTGCAGCGCGTAGGCGAGGTTGATGTTGAGCTCGAGCGAGCGCGGCTCGAGATCGAGCGCCTCCGCGAAGCTCGCGATCGCCTCCTCGAGCCGCCCCTGCTGCGCGCGCACCTTGCCCATCTCGTTCAGGATCTCGGCCCGCGAGCGCTGCTTCGACACCAAACGCTCGCGCGAGAGCTCGCCCGCCGCTTCTTCGAGGCCACGCTCGACGTAAGCGAGTTCCAGCGCCGCGAGCGGCGCCTCGGGCAACGCTCCCATCCAGCGTCCGGGGAACGGCGCCGCGCGGTCGCGCAGCTCCTCGGGCCTCGCCCCCAGCCGCGCGAGGTCCGCGAGCAACGTCTCGACGCCGACGGGCCCCTTGTAGATCACCGCCACGCGACGCTCGGCGTCGACGAGAAAACTCGTCGGCACCGGCGTGCGCCGCCGACGGTCGAGCACGCTCGCCTGCAACGCATCGAGCCCCTCGAGCACGTCCAGCGTCGCGAAACCGGCATGGAAGTCCCACTGCAGCCGCTCGAGCAGCGCGAGCGCCTCCTTGCGCGTGCCTTGCTCGTCCACCGACAGCGCGAGCACGTTGACCCCGGCCGCCCGCAGCTCGTCCGCACGGCGCGCGAACTCCGTCAGTTCCTTCACGCACGGCGCGCACCAGCTCGCCCACAGGGTGACGAGCACCGGAGGCTCGACGCCGAGCTTCGCGTCGGCCGTCATCCCATCGGGCGTCAGCATCGGCAGCGGCGGCAGCGGCACACGCGCCGCGAGCGGAATGCGTGCCGTCTCCGTCGAGACGAACGACTCCGCCGGCGCGAGCGCGAGCTCGACGGGCCTCGACGCGACGGCCTGCGCCACTCCGCTGCCCTCGAGGAGCGTGAAGCGCTGCGCGTCACCCGCGAGCGGAAACTCCTCCCAGCCGCGCTCCGACGGCTTGGGCCAGCGCACGCGCAGCTTGAGCGGCTTCGCGGTGCCGAGGCCGAAGTGCAGCCACTTGCTCGACTGCGCGAGGTAGCCCTCGCCCGCGCGCAGCGCCTGCACGAGCTTGCGCCCGTCGTCGAGCTCGAGCTCGACACGCGCCCCGATGGCGTCGCGGTTGCAGGCCGTGCCCTGCAGGCGGATTTCGAGCGTTTTCCCGGCCTTTTCGGCCCGGTTGAGGAACAGGCGCACCCGCGGCGAGTTGCGGCCAGTGAAGAGCAGGTCCCCGCGGCCGTCCTGATCCCAGTCGACGCGCGCGACGGCACGCATGTCGTCGGCCACGTCGAAGCCCGTCACTCCGGACGCGGTGACGAAACCGCCGTCGCGCGTGTTGACGAAGGCGCAGTTCTGCTCCCGGCCGCTCCAGGAGCCGCCTTCGCGCAGCATGCGGTGGATCGCGACCCAGCCGAGCTCGTAGCTCGCACGTTGCGCCTGCTGGTCGGGAGTAGGGGAGAGCGACACGACCTGCCGCCAGAAGAAGCTTCACAAGTCGGCGGGATCGCTGCCGGTGACGAAACCGTTGGGCACGACGAGGTCGGGCCAGCCGTCCTCGTCGAGGTCCGCGAAGATCGAGCCCCAGGCCCAGCGCCCCATCGTGACGCCGCAGGCCTCGCTCACGTCCTCGAACGTGCCGTCGCCGAGGTTGCGGAAGAGCGAATTGCCGCGAGCGTGGCGCTGGAAGCCCGAGCGCACCGCCGGATCGGCGCCGGAGAGGAACTTTCGTTGGTAGGCGACGCGCTCGCCCGCCGACGAGAACATGTTGCTGACGTACAGGTCGAAATCGCCGTCGAGGTCGTAGTCGCCCCAGCTCACGCCCATGCCCGCGGCGAGGTCCTCGACTCCGGCCTCGGCCGCGACGTCGCGGAACTTGCCGCCGTCGTTGCGATAGAGGTTGTTGCGCCCGAAGTCGTTGGCGACGTACAGGTCGAGGTCGCCGTCGTTGTCGAAGTCCTCCCAGCTCGCCGCGAAGCTGAAGCGCCGGTTGTTCTCGTCGAGGCCGACCTCGCGCGTCGCGTCGACGAACGTCCAGCCGCCATCGGCGCCGACGCCGTCGTTGCGCAGCAGCGTGTTCGGGCGACCGTTGTTCGCGTCGTGGTACGGCAGCGGAGTGACGTTCGCGCTGTCGGGCAGGATGTAGCCGCAGCAGTACAGGTCGAGATCGCCGTCGCCGTCGAAGTCCGCGGCCGTCAGCGAGGTCGTGCTCGGCGCCGAGGCGCGCGCCCGCGGCGTGAAGTGGCCGCGGCCGTCGTTGGCGAGGAGCAGCACGTACGGGTCGAGCTCGACCGCGAGGTCCTGATCGCCGTCGCCGTCGAAGTCGGCGAACAGCGCGCTGCGGCACGGGTCGAGGAAGTCGACTCCCGCGGCCTGCGCGATGTCGCGCACGGTGCCGTCGGCCTGATGCAGGAACAGCCGGTTGGGCAGGCCGCCGGGCTGCGCGAGGTACAGGTCGTCGAGCCCGTCGCCGTCGACGTCGCCGAGCGCGAAACCCTCGTGGCCGATCAGCGAGAGCCCGAGCGAGTGGTCGATGCGTGCGGCCCAGTGCTCGAGGTCGGGGCGCAGCTGCTCGCGGAAGGCCTTGTCGGCGCCGAACACCGCGTCGGTCGCTTCGGCGAAGAGCGTCGCGCCCGAGCCGGGCCGCGCGAGCTCCTCGTGGTGCTCGAGCTCGAGCTTCACGAGTCGCGGCAGCGCGTCCGCGGGCTCGGCCGGAACGGGCGTCCACTCCATCGACCACGTCGACTGGAGCTGCACGGTCCCACGCTGCGGCGCACCACGCGCATGCAGGTACGCGCGCGCCACGATCGAAGCGCCACGCTCCTCGACCGAGATCACCTTGAACTTCGCCTGGCTCAGCTCGCCGCCCGCAAACGTCGCTGCCAGCTCGCGGAAGGCCGCGAGCGCGCCTTCGACGCCCGCGTTCCGCCGCCGCCGGCCCGGACCGAAGCCGAGTTGAACGAAGCGGAGTCGCTCGGCCAGCGCCAGCGAGCGTTGCACGAAATGGCGTCGAAGCTTGCCGACCACTCGGAGGGCCGATGATGAACACCGCCCATCGCACAGATAGGTACCATGCCATTCGCAATCGGCGGCACGGTCGAGCCTTCGCGCAGGTCGGGCTTGGAAATGCCGTGGAATGCCCCCCGCGAGGGCTGGGCCGTGTTGAACGCCTAAAAGCACGAACTCGCCCACACTTGCGAGCCTGTTCCCGCCGAGTCCTGACCGCGATCTGTGCGACCACGGCCTTTGCCGCCGCGCTCGGCGCGGCCGCTCAGACTCAGCCGCCTCCAGCGACCGCCAGCCGGCCGACATCGCGGCCGGGATTGAGCGACGAGGACCTCGCGCGGCGGCTTCAGGGACGCGCCGACACGACGAGAGACCCGTTCCGTCGCGCACTGGAGCTGATGGAAGCGACGTCGCACCGCCTGGCCGATGAATATGACACCGGCGAGCAGACGCGCACGATTCAGTCCGACATCCTCAAGGCGCTGGATGAGGCGATTCGCGCCGCGTCGCGCCCCCCGACCAGCGGCCAGCGCGGCGGCAAGGGACAAACCGGCGAGTCGCGCGGCGCGGGACGGCGATCATCACAGCGTCCGGGGGAG
>JABWBL010000406.1 GCA_013360535.1 Planctomycetaceae bacterium | reverse complement strand
CACGCGCCTCGCCGTGCACGGCACGCGCTCGGCGTTGTGGGCCGGCCTGTGCACCGCGGGTGCGCTGATCCGCCATCCGGTGCGTTTGCTGCGGCCGCTCGTGCTGCTGCTCGGCGTCGAGGCGCTCGTGCTCGGCCTCGCGGCGTGGCTCACGCACGAGCTCGAGGGCGCGCTCGGCCCCGACTCGACCGGCTGGGCCGTTTTTGGCCTGTTTTCCGTCGGAATCGGGCTCCACATCGCGCGCACGATCGTGCGCGGCGCGCGCTACTCGGCCTGCGTGCTTGCCACGCGCGACGTCGTGCGTCCGTTGAGCCGGCCCGACCCGTGGAAACGCTCGATCGGCGGGCCCGGAGGCCCGCGCTATCCGATCGACGGCGACGAGTACGCAGTCTCGCTCTGAACGAGCGTCGCGTCAGGGCAGGCGCGGGACCTCGACTTCGGTGATCGAGCCCGTGAGCGCCTCTTCCATGAAGCGCACGAGGTCCTGCTTCTCCTGCTCGGTGAGCTTGAGCGGCACCATCTTGTTCGAGAGCCACGGGTTGGCGATGCCACCCTTGTCGTAGTGCTCGACGACCTCGCGCAGCGTGCGCAGCGAGCCGTCGTGCATGTACGGCGCGGTGAGCGCGATGTTGCGCAGGCTGGGCGTGCGGAACGCGCCCTTGTCGGCCTCGACCTTGGTCTTGTCGAAGCGGCCGAGGTCGGGCTTTTCCTTGTCGAAGCCGACACCGAGGTTGTGGAAGAGCTCGTCGGTCAGGTCCTCGCCGACGTGGCACAGGCTGCAGCTCGCCTTGCCGAAGTAGAGCTCGCGCCCGCGCTCGGCCGCCGCGCTCATGCGGTGCTCCCGCTCGGCCGCGAGCACCTGTTCGGCCTTGGCCTTGAACGCCGGATCCTTCTCGTCCGCCGGATCCCAGTCGAACAGCGGCTTCGCGGCCTCGAAGTAGTCGTTCTTGCACGCGCCCGAGAGGATCGTGCGCTCGAACGCCGCGAGCGCCTTGCCGATGCGCTCCGGCGTCGCGGGCCCGCCGAAGACCTTCTCGAACTGCAGCTTGTAGCCGGGGATCGTGTCGAGGAGCTTCGCCGCCTCGTCGACGGTGAAACCCATCTCGATCGGGTTGCCGATCGGGCCGACGGCCTGCTCCTCGAGCGTCGCCGCGCGCCCATCCCAGAACTGCGAGCGGCCGAGCACGCGGTTGATCACCGTCGGTGCGCTGCGCCCGCCCTTCTGGCCCTTGATGCCCGTCGACACCGGCTCGCAGTCGGTCCAGCCGCGCGCCGGATCGTGACAGGTCGCGCACGACACCGTGCCGTCGCGCGACAGGCGCTTGTCGAAGTACAGCTGGCGGCCGAGCTCGACCTTCGCCGGCGTCAGCGGGTTGTCGGCCGGGATCACCGTCGCGAGCTTCGTCGTCAGCCCCAGCGGCGCATCGGGCACGAACGCCACGTGCGCACCCGGCTCGGCGAGCTGCGCCTGAAGCTCGGCGAGCGGCAACGTCCCCGGCAGCGCACGGTCGTCGCTGCGGCCCGAGATCTGGTGCTGGAAGGCAAACGCGCTCGCGCCGGCCACCACGAGGCCGGTCGACAGGATCAGGGTTCTCATGGTGCTCGAACGGGGGCGCGGCGACTTGCCGTCGTCCCCACGCGCTTGATCGCGCACACCCCGCGCACCTCCGAGTGGCCGCTGTGCGGAGCCGAACCCCAACGATCGCGCTGTCGCGGCCCGTGCCGCTGGCTGATCGTCCTCGTCCGGTGCTCTGCCTCCCTCCGGAATCGCGACCCACTACTCATGGCTGTGCGACTATGCTCCGAATTCAGGAGGGACCATGGGCAAAAATCGTGCGTTGGGAATCGCACTGGCAGTCGCACTTGCACTGATGGCCTGGTGGCTGTCGCGCGACACTTCGAATTCATCGGCGCATTCGAGTGCGTCGATCGCATCGGAACCCGCCTCGTCGGCGTCGGTCCCGACGCGAGAGTCCTCGCCAGCCGTGGACGACGCTCGACAGGATCCGGAACTCGACCGGTCGAGCGAGGTCGTGGAAGCGCCGGCGGAGGTGCGTCCGGCCGCGAGCGACGCCTCGCCCGTGGAGAGCTTCGACGCTCGCCTCGATCGGACCTGCGCGACGTTTCTGACGGAGAGTCCCGATGTCGCTGCGTTGGTCCGGCTGTGGGATGAGGTCGCGCGCGACGCTCAACTGGAATTGGGGAGCCTGCAACGAGATGCAGGAAGCCTGTCCGGTCGACTGGTGCTCCCGAACTCGAAGCTCTCGGCCAGCTTCCAGATTGTCAACGGGAGCTACCGGGTGAGCCTGGACACGAACTCGACCGAGATGGACGGGGGCAACTTCGTGATGCGCTCGGTGACCCTCGCTTTCCGAGATGACGGGGGACTTGCTGCGGCAGGAACAACAAGCGTGAAGTTTCATCCCGACACGCGGAAGAGTGCGGCGGCGGAGCTCGCCAACGAGCCCGAGCGGCTGCTCGGCTGGAGCGTGGGCATGCACGAGGGAGGGATGAAGGCCACGCCGATCACCGCGAAGGTCGCGGAAAGCGGGACAGGCTGGATAGTTGGCCGTTCGACGACGCGTCCGAAGATCGACGTCACTTCGGGCGTCGATGGCAAGGCCGAACAACGCTTGATGGATCGAATCGGTGCGGTGAAAGACCGCTGAATTGATCGCGCGCGAGCGTCAGCCCAGGTCGATGGGCAGCTTGCGCGAGAGGGTGAGGGACGTGGGGAGCACCTCGTGGGCGTAGGCGAGGATCTCGACGCCGGACTTGGCGGCCCTGCGCAGTGCGGTGGCGTATTCGGGGTCGATGTCGTCGGCGGGGCGGAAGCGTTCGACGTCGTTGCGGCTGACGAAGAAGAACTGCACGGCGCGGTCGCCGAGCGCGACCTGGCGGGCGAGCTCGCCCAGGTGCTTGAGGCCGCGCTCGGTGACGGCGTCGGGGAAGGCGGCGGAGGTTCCGAGGGCGTAGGTGGTGTTCTTGACCTCGACCCAGCACTTCTGACCCTTGGCGCCGGTGAGCAGCAGGTCGATGCGACTGTTCTCGCCGTACTTCACCTCGCGCTTCGCTTCGGCGTAGCCCGCGAGCTCGGGGATCAGGCCGGCGACGACGTGCTCGTAGGTCGCCTGGTTGGGCAGGCCGGTGTCGACGTTGACCCAGTGCTCGCCGACCCGGATCGACTGGAAGACGTAGCGCAGCTTGCGCGCCGGATCGGCGGTGTCGCGCAGGACGACCGGGCGGCCCTCCTCGAGGCAACCCTTGAGGCTGCCGGTGTTGGGGCAGTGCGCGGTGACGATCGAGCCGTCCTCGAGGCGGACGTCGGTGAAGAAGCGCTTGTAGCGGCGGAGGAACGTGCCCTGGATCGTCGCTTGCTCGATGCGCATGGCGCGCGAGGGTAGCGGGGGAGCGCAGGACAAAAAGGGGGCGGCGGACGCGCTCGCACACGTCCGCCGCCGGAAGGCCGAAGCTCGCACTCGGCCTTGGAGGTCGCACCGCAGGCCAATGGGCGCTCTGCAGTCGAAGTCCCGCTCGCAGCGGGGCCGCGCGGAGTCTCAGGAATCCCCGCGCGCTCCCCCTTCAGCGCCGAGCGGCCCCCGGCGTTCGACAAAATCTGTTGCAGAACTGGCTAACGCTTGTCGCAAAAGGACTTACGGCGGCCCAAATCGGGCGGTCGGAGCCCGCTCAGCCGTCGCGCGGCAGCGGTTCGACGGTTTCCAGCAGCTTGAGGGCGCGTGAGTAGTAGCGCCTCGAGAGCACGCTCGCCCGTCCGAAGGCCGTCGCGATGCCTCCGAGCGCCTGTTCGAGCCGCGGGCGGGTGGCGCTCGCCGGATCGGCGGTCATGCGCGCGAACTCGAGCGCCGCATTCAGCACGGGCCGGCGCCAATCCTCGTAGAGCCGCGAGTCGGGCCGTTGCAGCGTGCGCTCCAGCGTCG
>JABWBL010000405.1 GCA_013360535.1 Planctomycetaceae bacterium | reverse complement strand
CCTCGACGGCCGCCAGCGTGACGCCCGCGCCGGTCGGGGCGAGCTCTCCCAGACGCCTCCGCAGCTCGGCGAGCCCCGTTCCCTCGACGGAAACGGGCCCGAACGGCGCGACGGCGACGGGTACCTGGGCGAGCGCGAGCTGCGTCAGGACGACGAACGGCACAAGAACGAGGCAACGGCGAGCGGACTCGGCCATGGGGCAGACCTCGGGGTAGCGGAGGACTGCGAGCCTAGCCGCGCGGGCGACGTCCGTGGGGCGCGAGCCGGGCCGCGCCCGTAAACTCCGTGTGCATGACCGCCGAACCCGAAGAACGCGCCGAGGCGCAGTCCACCGAACGCAACCACGGGCCCCAGCCGATCGCGGCGCTGCTCGAGCGCCACGGGCTCAAGCCCTCGCAGCTCGTGGAGGCCTCCGGGGAGCAGCTCACCCACAAGATGGTCGCGCGCGCCGTCAAGGGCCGCGAGCTGACCGCCAACGTCCGCGGCAAGGTGCTGCGTGCGCTCAATGCCGCCAGCGGCGAGAGCTACGCCGAGCGCGACTTGTTCACGTACACGCCGCGCTCCTGAGTTCTTCCCGCGCGACCTCAGGCCGCGCCGCGCAGCGGGCTCGTCAGGCTCCCGAGCACACGCGCGAGGTCCTCGCGGCGCACGGGCTTGGTCAGGTAGCCGTTCATTCCGTTGGAGAGGCAACGGTCGCGGTCGCCGGTGAGCGCGTTGGCCGTCAGCGCGACGATCGGAACCTGTCCCCGCGGCCCCGCGAGCGCGCGGATCTTGCGCGTCGCCTCGAAGCCGTCGAGCACCGGCATCTGGCAGTCCATCAGCACGATGTCGAAATCCGCGGCCTGCGCGCGCTGGAAGGCTTGCTCGCCGTCGGGCGCAAGCTCCGGCAGGCAACCCAGCCGGCGCAGCTGCACTTCGAGCACGCGCCAGTTGACCGCGTTGTCTTCGGCGACCAGCACACGCAGGCCCGCGCGCAGCGTCGGCTCGCAGCTTTCCGTGCAACCGCGCTCTTCGGCGACGGTCTCGACCAGCGGCAGCTCGAGCGTGAACACGCTGCCCTCGCCGACCTTGCTCGCCACGCGCACGTCGCCGCCCATCAGCTGCGCCAGCTCGCGCACGATCGACAGCCCCAGCCCCGTGCCTCCGAAGCGCCGGGTCGTCGTGGCATCGGCCTGCGTGAACTTCTCGAACACCGCACCGAGCTTGTCCGGCGCGATCCCTATCCCGCTGTCGCGCACTTCGAACTGCAGCGTGCGCCGCGTGGGCCCCGGGCGCAGCGTGAGCTGCACGCCACCCTTCTCGGTGAACTTCACGGCGTTGCTCGTCAGGTTGAGCAGCACCTGCCTCAGGCGCGTCGGGTCGCCCTCGATCCACTCCGGCACCTCGGGCGCGATCTCGACCGTGAGCGGCAGCCCCTTCGCCGCGGCGAGGCGCGACATCAGCATCCCGACGTTCCCGACGACGCCGCGCACGCGGATCGGGAGCTTCTCGATCGTCACCTTTCCGGCCTCGATCTTCGACAGGTCGAGGATGTCGCTGATCAGCGCGAGCAGGTGCGTCGCCGAGCTGCGCGTCATGTCGACGCACTCGCGCTGCTCGACCGTCAAGTGCGTCTCGGAGAGCAGCTCGGTCATGCCGACGATGCCGTTGAGCGGCGTGCGGAACTCGTGGCTCATGTTGGCCAGGAACTCCGACTTCGCGCGGTTGGAGCTCTCCGCCAGCGCGAGCAGCTTCGCCCCGCGTTGCCCGACCCACAGGATCGCGCCGATCAGGACGATCAGGATCGCGAGCGCCTGTGCGGCGCGCACGCGGCGCTCGCGGCGGATCGCCGCCAGCCAATCGTGCGCCGGGAAGTCGACGCCGAGCACCGCCTCGACGCGCCCGGCGGGATCGCGGATCGGGTAGTAGGCGCTCACCCACTGCCCCCAGCGGTCCGACACGATCTCGTCGTCGAAGCCGATCACGCCACCGAACGCGGCGCGCATGCGCGGCGTCACGTCCTCGTCGGGGAAGATCTCGCCGATCTCCGTGCGGCTCTCGCGCGCGCCGAGGTAGTGCCCGTCGTGGTCGTAGTCGGTCTCCGAGTCGACCCACAGCCGCACCTCGCCATCGCCGTCGAGCTTGAACGTGTAGATGTCCGCGACGCGCGGGTTCGCCGCCAGCCAGCGCGTCTCCATCTCGATCAGCTTGAGGTACAGCGGGTCGTCGGGCGCCGGATTCCGACCGAGCTTCCAGTGCTCGTGGTACTCCAGCTCGGCCGCGTACACGGGCCCGAAGCCCTCGACCGTGCGCACCATGCGCCGCCGCTCCTCCTCACCCGCCTCGTGCACCCACAGGCTGCTCGCGACCAGCACGACGACCGTCGATCCGAGGATCGTGACCGGCCCGATGTGGTCGACGCCGACCTTGCGCAGCTGACGCACCGCCAGCGCGATCACGAGCAACGTGAGCGCGGCATAAGCGCAAAAGTCCCAGGAGGCGGAGACGAAATTTTCCATGGCGCGGGGCTGGGGCGCCCCGGGGTGATCCCTGCTTCGGACTTGCGACGCCCGAAATCTGAGCCGACCTCATTTCTGCCCCGGCCTGCCGCCATGTGCGCAGCCGTCCGGGGCCACGGCCGGTGCAAAGGCACGGGCCCGGCGGCTCCTTGTGGAGCGGCCGGGCCCGGTGGTTTCCGGGCTTGAGCTCGCGCTCGGCCCTCAGGGAGATCCGGAGAGGATCAGCCCAGGTTCTTCTCGGCGAACTCCCAGTTCACGAGCTTGTCGAGGAAGGCCGTGATGTAGTCGGGGCGGCGGTTCTGGAAGTCGAGGTAGTAGGCGTGTTCCCAGACGTCGAGCGTGATCAGGCACTTCTTGCCCTGGGTGAGCGGCGTCTCGGCGTTGCCGGTCTTCAGGACGGCGAGCTTGCCACCGTCGTCGACGAGCCAGGCCCAGCCCGAGCCGAACTGCGTCTTGGCGGCGTCGCTGAAGGCCGTCTTAAACTTCTCGTAGTCGCCGAACGAGGCGTTGATCTTCTCGAGCAGGCGACCCGTCGGCGCGCCGCCGCCACCCGGACGCATCGAGTTCCAGAAGAACGTGTGGTTCCAGACCTGCGCGGCGTTGTTGAACACGCCGGCCTTGGTGCTGTCGCCGGCGACCTTCTTGATCAGCGCCTCGAGCGACAGCGCCGAGAGTTCGGCGTTGTCCTTGACGAGGTTGTTCAGGTTGTCGACGTACGCCTTGTGGTGCTTGGCGTAGTGGAAGCTGAAGGTCTTGGCGCTCATCACCGGCTCGAGGGCGGTGTCGGCGTACGGGAGCGCGGGGAGGGTGAACGGAGCGGCTTGGGTGGTCATGACGGTGGGTGCGTTCGTCGGGGTAGGAGTCGGGGACGGGTTGGAAGGGCTCGCGCAGCCCAGGGCGATCGCGCTGGCGCCCGCGAGGGAGCCGGCGAGAACCTGGCGACGGTCGAGCGGGATGTCGGGGGAGCTCTGGCTCGTGTGGCTCGAGTTCATGGGACGGTGTCCATCCGGGGCGGGCGACGCGCTCGACGCCGGAGGTCGAGCATTGTGGCCCAAGATCCGCCTCAATCCACCCGCTGGAGTCGGGAACTCGCCGCGGCGCCGCCCGGGCTCAGGTGTTGGAGACCCACACGTTGGCGAGGTGGTCGCCGCAGAAGCTGAACGTCGTCGACGGCCCGTCCTCGCCGCCCTGGAAGTAGTGCCAGTGCATCGAGCCCCCGTCCGACGAGATCTGGTCGGGAACGCCGAACTCATCGAGCACGCGCTGCTGCGACCAGAGCCGGTAGCGCTTCGAGAAGACCTCGTCGAGTTCCACGTCCGGGTCCTCCGGCCGCTGGAAGAGCTCCGCTCGCCGCGGGCCGGGGGAGCCCAGGTCGAGCTCCAGCGCCGGAGTGAGCGCCGGGCGCCGCTCGACGAGCTCCCGCAGCTCGCGCAGTTCCTGG
>JABWBL010000404.1 GCA_013360535.1 Planctomycetaceae bacterium | reverse complement strand
CCTTCGGCGTCTTGGAGGGCGCGACGACGACGCAGGAGTAGCCCGCAGCGCGCAGGGCGCGCCAGAGCCCGAAGCCGGTGGGCCCGGCCTCGTAGGCGATGTGGACCTGGCCCGGCTCGCCCAAGGGCTTGAGCCGCCTCAGCAGGGTCGGCACGTCGTGGGCCATCGAGCCCATGTCCTTGACCTCCATGCCGGGCCCGCCGGGCGCCACGGCCATGACGATCGTGTCCTTGTGAACATCCAGACCGACGAACTGGGATAGCTTCTGCATGGTGGACCGACTTCCTTGCGGCTCTGCGCCGCTCTTGTTGACCACGGACGCAGCGTAATCCGCGTGTGCAGGAAGCTCGGTCCACCCATCCTGTTTGATCGTCGGACGCTGACACTTCGAGGGCCGGCCGCTTTGCGAAAGCGGCCGGCCCTCTCTCATCTCACTCCAACTCTGCCTTCGCCGTGTTGGCTTACGGGCAGAACGTGGCGCGCAGGGCGTCGCTCGTGTTCGAGAAGAACGGAGAGGCCGCTGAGTCGCGGTACCAGAACTGGAAGCTCCAGGCGGAGCCGGCGGTGATCTGGGCCTGCGGCACGGGCGGGTTGGTGAGGTCGAGCGAGTAGGAAGCGCTGCCGGTAGGCGACGTGGGCACGACGGGGAGGCGCAGGATGCCGCCGCCGACGCAGAGGAAGCCGTTGCGGAAGGGGAGCGCGGCGGTGGCGTTGGGGCCGTAGAAGAAGATGCCGCTCGTGGAGGCGATGGCGCCGGAAACTTGCAGGGTGAGCGCGTTCTGGGCGACGGAGACGCTGCCGGAGAAGCCGATCGAGGCGCCGGGGCCGGCGGAGTTGGGAGCGCCGGTGCAGTAGGTGCTCGCGCCGCAGGGCGGGAGGCCGAGGGAGCCGTCGGAGTTGAGCGACTGGGCGTAGATGTCGCCGGAGGGGTCCGAGCGATTGTCGTCCCAGGTGGCGCGCATCACGCCGGAGGAGTCGATGCCGACTTCGAGGTCGTCCTTGGAGGCGAGCGCGGGGGCCTGCGAGCTCACGACGACGCCACCGGTCGGCCACACCAGGTTGCCCGCGCCGTCGAGGCGCTGCGCGAGGACGCGCGCGTCGGGGAGGGGCGTGTTCGGGTTGTCGAACCACGAGCAGATCACGCCGTCGGCGTAGGGGACGATGCGCTGGAAGGACTCGTTCTTGCTGTCGACCGGCTCGAGCTCGACGCCGTTGTCCGTCCACAGGCGCAGGCCGGTAGTGCCGTCGATGCGCTGGGCGCCGACGCCCCACTGGGATTGGCTGGTGTTGCGGCGGTGGAAGCACAGGGCGAGGTCGCCCGAGGGCTGCAGCACGGTGAGCGCGGGCTCGAGCTTCATCAGGTTCGGCTCGAGCGAGACCGCGACGCCGTTGTGCGGGAAGAGCTCCGCGCCCGAGGCGCTCAACTTCTGCACGAAGCACTGGAACACGTTGCCGGGCGCGTAATGCCAGGCGAAAGCGGCGCCGCCGGTGCCATCGGGCTCGATCACGGGCCAGTAGGCGATCGGCACGGCCGACGCGTCGAACACGACGACCGGAGTGCCCGAATTCCACAGCGCCGTGCCGCTGGAATCGAACTTCTGGGCCTTGATGTGGCGCGGGCTCGAGAAGCTCGCGATGTTGCGCAGGAACGAGACGATGTACGAGCCGCCCGGCGCGGCCACGACGTCGGCGAAGCCCGGCCGCTCGTTGGTGAGGCCAGAGATGCCGAAGCCATCCATCGGGAACTGAGGCGTACCAGCGGCGTCGAGCACCTGCACGCGGATCGATCCGGTGCCGCTCGAGGGCGTTCGGCCCCACGTGAAGACGCTGGAGCCGTTGTCGAGCACGGCGCAGTTGGGGCTCGCCTCGAACTCGCCGTTCTGCGAGAGCGTGACGCCGTTGGCGCCCCAGGCGAACGTGCCGGACTGCGTGATGCGGTAGGCGTAGACGTCGAGGTCGGTGCCCGCGCGAGTGTCGGTGAAGACGAGCACCGCGTCGCCGTTGGCCGCACACTCGAGGTCCCAGTCGACCAGTGACGTCGATTGCGGATTCGAAGAGACGAGCAGTCCGTCGGCGGCGAACTGCGGGTTGCCGCTCGCGTCGAGCAGCTGCACGTAGACGCCGTAGGAACCGCTGCGGTTGTCGAACCAGCCGAGCCACGTGCGGCCGTCGCCCGTCACCGCGAGCTTGGGCACGGCGTGATCGCCGGGCAGGACGCTGACGGGCGTGTTGAGCGCGGGGTTGGAGCTCCACTGCGCGAAAGCCGCGGGGGCGGCAGGCGCGAGGAGCCACGAGGCGAGCAGGATCGAGCGCGACGAGGTGCGGAGGTTCATGCGCACCATGCTACGACCGCGCGCGTCGCCGTGGGGCGCGCGAGCGGAGCTCACCACAAACTTGCGCGGAGCCGACTACTGCAGGATCGGCAGCGCTTGCATCGACTTGATCGCGAGGCGTTGCGCGACGCGACCGGCGACCTCGCGGAACGAGGCCGCGACCGGCGAGGCGGGCTGCGCGACCGTCACCGGATCACCCGCATCGCCGCCGACGCGCACGACCGGGTTGAGCGGGATGCGGCCGAGCAGCGGGAAGCCGTGCTTCTTGCAGAGCATGTCTCCGCCGCCGGTGCCGAACAGGTTGAACACGGCCTGGAAGCGCCCGTCCTCGTTCGTAGTCGCGACCTGCGTCCCGCTGCCGACCTCGAACGTCACTTTCTGGCCCGCGCGCGCGCCCTCGAGGCGCCCGTCGACGACGAAGCCCGACATGTTCTCGACGAGGCCGAGGATCTCGACGTTGACCTGCCGGAACATCGCGATCGCCTTGCCGACGTCGAAGGTCGACACGGCCTGAGGCGTCGTCACGATCACCGCGCCCGAGAGCGGCACGATCTGCGCGAGCGAGAGCTGCGCGTCGCCGGTGCCCGGAGGCATGTCGACGAGCAGGTAGTCGAGCTGGCCCCACTCGACGTCGCCGAGGAACTGCTCGATCAGCTTGTGCACCATCGGCCCGCGCCAGATGGCGGGCTTCTCGTCGTCGAGCAGGTAGCCGATCGACATCGTCTTGATGCCGTGGCGCTCCTTCGGGACGAGCTTGCGCCCGACCTGATCCGGCGCACCCGAGAGGCCCATCATGATCGGCACGTCGGGGCCGTAGATGTCGCAGTCGAGCAGGCCGACCTTGGCGCCGGTCTGCGCGAGTGCGACCGCGAGGTTGACGGCCACGGTGCTCTTGCCGACGCCGCCCTTGCCCGACGAGACGGCGAGGATGTGGCGCACGTCCGGCGCGAGCACTCGCGGCGCGCCACCGGTCTGGCCGCGCACCTCGGCGGTCATCTCGACCTTCACTTCCTTCACGCCCGGCAGCGCGCGCAGCAGGCCCTCGGCCTGCGCCTTCATCTGGTCCTTCACCGGACAGGCCGGCGTCGTCAGGTTGATCGTGACCGACACGACGCCGCCCGTGATCTCGGCCTTCTTCACGAAGCCGAGGCTGACGATGTCCTGATGCAGGTCGGGGTCCTGCACCTTGCGGAGGGCGTCGAGGAGCTGGGCGGAGGTCGTCTCGGGCATGGCGGATGGGAGCGAAAGGGAGCCGGGGGAATCGTCGAAGGGCGAGGAGTTTAGCGTCGAGCGTGCTTAGGCCGCGTGGGGCGAATGGGGAAGAGGCCGGTCGGCTGCTACCCTGCTCGGCCCGTGAACGCCCCCGCACCCCGCCCGCGCGCCGTGTGCCTCCTGTCGGGAGGCATGGATTCGGCGGTGACGCTCGCCGAGGCGCGGGCCGCCGGTTTCGACGCGATCGCGCTGACGGTGCGCTACGGCCAGACGCACGCGCGCGAGGTCGAGGCGGCCCGTCGCGTCGCGGCCTCGTTGGGCGTCACGAAGCACGTCGAACTCGACCTGCCCCTCGGCGAAATCGCCCGCTCGGCGCTGACCGGGGTCATGCCGGTGCCCAAGGATCGCCC
>JABWBL010000403.1 GCA_013360535.1 Planctomycetaceae bacterium | reverse complement strand
GGCGGGGCGGGCGGGAGCCACAGGTCCAGCGGCGACGTGGGCACGGGGCAGGGCGGCAGGGCGCGCGCCGGCGTGCTGCACGCCGACCACGTGACCTTGATCTTGCTCGTCTCGTTCATGCTGGGACGGAAGGGCTCGCGCGCCTTCGGGGATGCCGCCGGCGGGCCGGACATCGGGGGGATAGGGAGAGGAAACCGGCTCCGCCGCGGGGGCGGCGGGCGTCGTCGGAACCGGGGTGCGGGGCAGGAGAGCCTCGGCCTCGGCGCTCGTGACGCTGGAGGCATCCGTAACTCCGAGCGTCTTCGAGGCACCAGAAGCGGGATTCTCGACCGGTTGGCTCAGCTCGGCCGGGCGCAGCCACACGAACCAGGCCGGCAGCAGCACCATGGCGAGGCCCGTGGGCACGGCGACCCAGACCGAGAACTTGTTCGCGACCGCGCCGCCCAGACCGCCGCCGAAGTTGCCGCCGAGCTCGCGATCGAGCGCGCCGACGAGCACCGAAAGCGTGAAGGTCGTGAGGAAGATGCCGAGCAGGTGGCGGGCGAGCGCGCGGTCGGCGCCCTTGAGCCACAGGCGCGTGCCGAGCAGCGCGACGCCCAGCGAGGCGAACACGCAGGCCGGGGCGCCGAGGAACTCGACGAGGCCCATGTACAGCGCGGTCGTGCCGCTCGCTTGCGTCCCGGCGCCCTTGGTCGCCGCCATCACGACGGAGACGGCGCTGAAGGCGCCGATCACGAGGCCGAGGATGCCCAGGGCATCGCGCCCGAAGTTGCGTCCGCTCTTGGTGTCACTCATTGCCGGAGTCCTGACCGATCGGGTCCTTGCCGAACTGCTCTTCCCACTGCTCCAAGGTGATCATGACCTCGCGGGCCTTGCTCCCCTTGTGGTCGCTCAAGATGCCGCGCTCGCCCATCAGGTCGACGAGGCGCGACGCGCGCGTGTAGCCGATGCCGAAGGCGCGCTGCAGCAGGCTCGCCGAGCCGCGCTTGGCCTTCAGGATGTGCCGGACAGCGGAATCCCACAGCGGGTCGCTCTCGGCGTCCTCGAAGCCGCTCGCGTCGGAGACCTCGCCCGCGGGATTCGTGCCGGTCGCGACCTGCAGCAGCTCCTGGTTGAAGCTCTGCACCGAGTCCTTGCACACGAAGCCGACGAGCGCCGCCAGCTCGCTGTCGTCGATCAGCGCCCCCTGCACGCGGCGGATGCGCGAGGTGCCCGGCGGCGTGTAGAGCATGTCGCCGTTGCCGAGCAGCTTCTCCGCGCCCTGCGTGTCGATGATGACGCGGCTGTCGACGCCGCTGTTGACCTTGAACGCGATGCGGCAGGGCAGGTTGGCCTTCATCACGCCCGTGATGACGTCCGTCGACGGGCGCTGCGTCGCGAGGATCAGGTGGATGCCGACCGCGCGCGACTTCTGCGCGAGGCGCATGACCGCCTGCTCGGCTTCCTTCTTCGCGACCATCATCAGGTCGGCGAACTCGTCGATCACGAGCACGATGTACGGGACGCGGCGCGGCGTGCGCTCCTCGTTCCATTCCTCGCCGAGGCGCTCGCGCAGCTCCGTCTCGCTGAGCGAGTTGTAGCCCTTGATGTTCTTGACCTTGGCGTTCTTGAAGAGCTCGTAGCGCCCTTCCATCTTCTCGACGACCCAGTTGAGCACCGCCGTCGCCCGCTTGTTGTCGGTGACCGGCGGCATCATCAGGTGCGGGATCGTCGCGAACGGCTCGAGCTCGACCTGCTTGGGGTCGATCAGGATCAGCTGCACCTCGTCGGGCGCTCGCGTCAGCAGGAAGCTCGCGAGGATCGTGTTGACGCACACCGACTTGCCCGAGCCGGTCGTGCCGGCGACGAGCAGGTGCGGCATGCGCGCGAGGTCCTCGATCACGACCTGATCCTCGGTGTCGACGCCGAGGAACAAGGGCAGCGAGTAGTTGCGCCCGTCGAACGTCTTCGACGTCACGAGCTCGCTCATGCGCACCGTGCGGCGGTGCGAGTTGGGGAGCTCGACACCGACCGTCGACTTGCCCGGCAGCGGCGCGATGATGCGCACGCTCTCGGCGAGCAGCGCGCCCGCGATCTCCTGGTGCAGCGCCGACACCTTGTTCATGCGCGTGCCGGCCGCGACCTCGAGTTCGAACAGGATGACCGTCGCGCCGATCTTGCCGTCGACGACGCGCGCATCGACCCTGTGCGAGCGCAGTACGGCCTCGAGCCGCGCCGCCTTGGCCTCGACCTCGGCGCGGTCGTGCGCCACCTGACGGTCGGACTGCTTGAGCAGGTCCACCGGCGGCAACTTCCACTCGCCGCGGTGCGTCGGCATCGGCTCGAACGAGAGCGTCGGCTGCGCGACCTTGGCCTTGTTCGGCTTCGCCCAAGCCGGAGATTCCCCGCTGGTTTCGCCACTTTCCTCGTCCGCGTCGCCGATGTCCGGCTCGTCGTCCAGCGCTCCGAACGCACCGGCGTTCTCTTCGTCGGGTGCCGGCAGCTCGAACTCCTGATCGGGCGCGTAGCCACCGACGTCGCCGTCTTCCTTGTCGCCGACGCGCTCGTCCGCGGTCGAGTCGAGCACCGCCTTGGGCGCCGCGGGCACGACTACGTGCACTCCGACGTCCTCGTCGTCGTCGATCAGGTTGTCCTCGTCGCGCGGATGCTGGCGCCGGCCGCGCGCGGGCTTGATCTCGCCCTTCGCATCGACCGTTCCGGGCACCGCGCCAGTCGCGCCGTCCGCGCCCGCGAGCTCCGCCGCCGTCGAGCCGATGTCGGCGCCGCGCACGAAGTCCCACAGGCCGAGCACGAGCCGCCCCGTCCACAGCGACACCGAGCGGAACAGGCTCTCGCCACGCTGCTCGCGCCGCGCCTTGGCCCACGCGCCGAACTCGACCAGCGCCGGATAGAACGCCATCTCGGTCGCGAGCATGAAACTGACGACGGCGAGCGCCGGCAGCAGGATCCACAGGCCGACGAAGCCGAACTTCGTCACCAGCACCGGCGTCAGGCGGAACGCGAGCCAACCGCCCGGCCCGTAGGGCGAGCGCGCGCTGGGGCTCATCGTCCCGTCGGGATCGACCGCGAGCTGCACGATGCAGGCGATCGAGAGCACGAAGAACAGGCCCGCGACGACGCGCAGCGAGGCGAGCTGCACCTCCTTGCGCGCGACCAGCACGACGCCCCACGCAAGCCCGAGCACGCAGAAGAACAGGCCCGCGTTGCCCGCGATCGCGAAGGCGCCCTTGGCGTAGTAGTAGCCGACGAGCCCGCCCCAGTTGTAACCCTCCGCGCTCGGGTCCCCCGGCGGCGCGTAGAAGCTCACCATCGAGACGCCGAGCCACAGCGAGAGCGCGATCAAGAGCAGGCCCTTGATCTCCTGCAGGTGCGCGGCCGCGCGGCCGTCGCTCGCTTCGTCCGCCGCCGGATCGTCACCGCGCCGCTTCTTGCGCGGGCGCTCGTCGGCCTCGTCCTCGTCCTCGTCAGGCTTCGCCTTGGCCTTGCTCGCGAGCAGACCGCCAGCCCACGCGCTCGCGCGCGCGAAGAAGCCTTCGCCGTCTCGTTCGTTCGCTGCTCTCTTCCGCGCCACGCGGATCCCTCGCAAGTGACCGTCGGGCTCCCGCCCGGGAGGGACGGCGCCGCGCGGATCGCGCGGGCTACCGAGCGCGGTCGCCGTGCCGGTCGAGCAAGTCGACGAGCGCCTCGGCCACCTCGCGTTTCGCGCGGCGCTCGAGGCGCCTCGCGGAACCATCCCTGCCGAGGATGGTCACGGTAGCGAGGTCCCGATTCAAGGCCGAATCGTCGTTCAAAACGATGAAGTCCGCATTCTTCCGCACGAGCTTGGCCCGCGCGCGGCGCTCGCCGTCGCCGGTTTCCAGCGCAAAAGCGATCACCGCGCGCCGCCCCTTGCGTCGCGCGACGGTCGCCAGCACGTCGGGGTTGCGCACGAGCTCGAGCGTCGTCCGCTCGCTCCCGCCATCCTTCG
>JABWBL010000402.1 GCA_013360535.1 Planctomycetaceae bacterium | reverse complement strand
CTTCGCGCGCGGCGTCGGAGCGGTGCTCGGCCGCACGTTGCGGCGCGGGATCGACATGGAGGCGCGCCAGATCGCCGAACATGCGCCCCTGTTCGCCGCGGGAGCGCCGCAGGAGTTCTACGCGGGCCTGGGAGCTGGTCTCGAGGACGGGCTGCGCCCCGCACAGCTCGAAAAGCCGCTCTCGGAGGTCCTGCCCGCCGGTTTCGACGCCGAGGCGCTCGAGCGCGGCCGGGCCACTCGTCGCGCAGAACTCGCGCCCTGACTCTCCGCCCCGAGCGCGCGGTAGGACGGACACGCGCCGATCCGTAGAATCCGCCGCCCGCGATGCACCCGATCCTGTTCGAGATTCCCGGTCTGGGCTTTCCGATCCGCTCCTTCGGGGTGATGGTCGCGCTCGGCTTCCTGCTCGGTTCGCACTTGTTCCTGCGCCTGGTCACGCGCGACTCGGAAGACCGCGCGAAGGACCTCGAGCGCTACGGCAACGTCCCGATGTGGGTGCTGGTCGGCGTGCTGATCGGCGCGCGGCTCCTGTACGTGATCGTCGAGGTCGCGCGCGGCTCCGCGACGGGCAAGGAGTACCTCTCGAACCCGCTGACGATCCTCGCCATCTGGGAAGGTGGCCTCGTCATGTACGGCGGCTTCTTCGGAGCGATGGTCGGCGGCATGTGGTGCGCCAGGCGCCACAAGCTGCGCGTGCTGCACGCCACCGACTGCGGTTTCGTCGCCGGATTCTTCGGACAGGCCGTCGGGCGCATCGGCTGCCTGCTCGTCGGCGACGACTTCGGCTCGCCCGTGCCGGAAAAGTGGCAGTTCCTGCCGTTCCCGCTGACCCTCAACGTGCCCAACCCGCTCCCGCCGCACAGCCTGTTCGGCGACGAGAACGCGGGCCGCATGCTGTGGGCGACGCAGCCGATGATGCTGATCAAGGCACTGATCGTCGCGTGCGTGTGCCTGTGGCTGCTCAAGCGCCGTCGCTACGAGGGCCAGGTCGCGCTGGTCGGCATCGCGCTCTATTCGACGCTGCGTTTCGTGGTCGAGTTCTTCCGCGGCGACTCGATCCGCGGCGTGTGGTTCGACGGCGCGATCTCGACCTCGCAGCTGATCGCGCTGGTCGCGGGCTCGACGGCGCTCGCGCTGCTCCTCAAGAACCGCAACCGCGGGCGCAGCTTGGGCGCGAACTAGAGGCCGCGTGTCCGAGCTCGCGATCTTCGCCGGCATCGACGAGGCGGGACTGGGGCCGATCCTCGGGCCGCTGACGTTGGGCTACAGCGTGTTCCGAGCTCCGCGCGAGCTCGGCGGCGAGCTCTGGAAGGCGCTCACGCCGACGGTGAGCGACGATCCGCTCAAGGACGCGCGCTCGTTCGTCGTCGCCGACTCCAAGGTCGTGTTCAAGCGCACGCCACGCTGCGAAAAGCGGCTGGAAACGACCGCGCTGGGCTTCCGCGCGCTGCTCGAGCCCGGTCGGCGTCCGCAGACGACGCTGGGACGCGTGCTGTTCGAGAGCCCGAAGGAGCTGGCGGTCGAGGCGGAGGTCATCGCGCGCCACCCGTGGTACCGCGAGCTCTCCCGGCCGCTGCCGCGCCACGTCGACGCCGGCGCGCTCGAGTTGCGCGTCGAGGACCTGCACCGCGCGCTCGCGAAGGCGCGCATCGAGCTCGTCGACCTCGGCGTGCGCGTGGTGCCCGAGGCCGAGCTCAACCGCTCCTTCGACGAGACCGACAACAAGTCGCGCACGCACTGGATCCAGTCGCGACCGCTGTTCCGCCGCGTCTGGGAGCGTCATGCGCACGGCGGGGCCGAGTTGTGGGTCGACCGCCACGGCGGGCGCATGCACTACGGCTCGATCCTCGCCGTCGATTTCCAGGATGCCTCCGTCGAGCTGATCGACGAGGCGCCGGAGCGCTCGAGCTACCGCCTGACCGAACGCCGCGGCGGCCCGCGCCGGATGACGATCACGTTCGCCGAGCGCGCCGAGCAGGCCTCCTTCGCGGTCGCGCTCGCCTCCTGCCTCGCCAAGCACGCGCGCGAGACCGCGATGGAGGCCTTCAACGACTGGTTCGCCGCGCGCCACCCCGGCCTCGAGCCGACCGCCGGGTACACCACCGACGGCCGCCGCTGGCTCGCCGACGCCGCCCGCACGCTCGAGCGGGAAAAAATCGACCGCACCTGCCTCGTGCGCTCGCGCTAGCGCGTTCGCCTGCGCGGGCCGCGCTCGCCCCACCCTGCGCGCAAGGCTATCTTTCCCCACCCCCGCGCCGCCGGGCCCCTCGAGCCACCCAGTGAAGATCGCCATCCTCGGCGCCGGCGTGTCCGGCCTCGCCCTCGCCCGCTTCCTCGTCGAAGGCGGCTTCGATCGCGGCTCGCTCGTCCTGTTCGAGGCCGGAGCGGAGATCGGCGGCCTGTGCGCCTCCAAGACCGTCGAGGGCTTCACCTACGACGTCACCGGCGGCCACATCCTGTACAGCAAGGACACGGCGGCCATGGCCTGGATGAAGGCCTGCGCCGGCGGCGAGGCGGCCTTCGTCGAGCAGGAGCGCCACACCAAGATCCGCTTCGGCGACCGCTGGGTGCACTACCCCTTCGAGAACGGCCTCGGCGACCTGCCGCAGCAGGCCAATTTCGACTGCCTCAAGGGCTACATCGACGCGTGGCACCGCCGTCAGGTCGAGCGCTCCCCCGCTCCGACGCAGTTTGGCGCCTGGGTCCGCTGGCGCTTCGGCGACGGGATCGCCAAGCACTTCATGGACCCCTACAACGCCAAGGTCTGGAAGCGCGAGCCCGACTTCCTCTCCAGCGACTGGGTCGCCGGCCGCGTCCCCGACGCCCCGGTCGATGACGTCCTGCGCGCCGCGATCGGCATCCGCACCGAGGGCTACACGCACCAATCGGTCTTCTATTACCCGCGCAAGGGCGGCTTCCAGGCGATCACCGACGGCATCGGGAGCACGCTCCTCGACCGCGTGCGCCTGAAGACGCCGGTGAGGGAGCTGCGCCGCAAGGGCGAGGGCTGGCTCGTCAACGGCGAGGAGTTCGACCGTGTGGTGAGCACGCTGGCGCTGACCGACCTGCCCAAGCTCGTGCCCGAGATGCCGCGCGACGCCGCGCACGCGATGGCGACGCTCGAATACAACTCGATCACGTGCCTGCTGGTTGCGCTCGCGCGGCCGGAACACCCCAAGCTCTCGTGGATCTACCTGCCGCACGCCGAGCAGGGGCCGACGAACCGCGTGACGTACATGTCGAACTACGCGCCGGGCATGGCGCCCGCGGGGCGAACGTCGCTCCTGTGCGAGGTCACGCACCCCGGTGGCACGCCGTATCCCGGGCCGGAGCTGGAGCGCGAGGTGCTCGCTGGTCTGGAGACCGCGGGCCTGATCCGGCGCGACGAAGTGCTCTTCACCGACCGCACGAGCACGCGCCACGCCTACGTCGTGTTCGACTCGCAGTACCACGCGCGCCGCAACGCCGCGCTGGGCTGGATGGACTCGGTCGGGCTGGTGCCGCTGGGCCGCTTCGGGCGCTTCGAGTACGACAACTCGGACCAGTGCGTGATCAAGGCGCGGGCGCTGGCGACGAAGCTGGCGGCGGGCGCGAAGCGGGGCTGAAAACGCCCGGGCGAGGCGGCCCCGAGGGAGCTCGAGCGCTGGCCGGAGGGCCGCGGAGCGCTCGTGTCGGGACATGGCCAAACTGTCACGACGCCGGGGCGATTCCCGTCGTAGGTTTCGACAGGGAATTCTCGCGGTCTTTGCAGGCCGCTGCATGGAGTGTTCACGGCCACCTGCGGGACCGCCGCGTTCTCTCCGGTCGCGGTCTCCGGCTCCAGCGGGGTTCCTCCGGCCGCCGGCCACTCGCTCCGGCACCGCTGCACGCACCCAGCCCGACACCTTCGCCATGCCTACCCCCAACTCGAGCCCCAGCGCGCACGTCCACGCCCGACCGCGCCTTCTTGCGTCGCGGCACGCGGCCTGCCTG
>JABWBL010000401.1 GCA_013360535.1 Planctomycetaceae bacterium | reverse complement strand
CGCGAGCTGCGTGGCGCGGCGGTGGTCATCACGACGGGCACGTTCCTGCGCGCGGTGATGCACACCGGCGAGGCGCAGTCGACGGGCGGGCGCGTCGGAGAGGGGACTTCGGGCGGGATTTCAGCGGATCTGGCGCAGCTCGGGCTCGCGCTCGGGCGGCTCAAGACCGGAACGCCTCCGCGGCTCGCGCACGACTCGATCGACTGGGACCGCACGCAGGCCCAGCCCGGCGACGAGCGTCCGCAGCCCTTCAGCTTCGCGACGCAGCGCGAGCAGTTCCCGCGCCTGCCCCAGGTGCTCTGCCACCTCACGCACACCACGGCGCGCACTCACGAGCTCATCCGCGCCAACATCCACCGCGCGCCGATGTACGCGGGGCGCATCCAAGGTGTCGGGCCGCGTTACTGCCCGTCGGTCGAGGACAAGGTGATGCGCTTTGCCGACAAGGAGCAGCACCCGGTGTTCCTCGAGCCCGAGGGGCTCAGCACGGACGTCGTGTACGTCAACGGCGTGTCGACGTCGTTGCCGGCGGAAGTGCAGCACGAGTTCCTGCGCACGATTCCCGGCCTCGAGCGCGCGCGCTTCCTGCGCGAGGGTTACGCGGTCGAATACGACTTCGTGTTGCCTAGCCAGCTCGACCGCACGTTCGCGACGCGCGAGATCGCCGGGCTTTTCCTCGCCGGGCAGATCAACGGCACGTCGGGTTACGAGGAGGCGGGGGCGCAAGGCCTGATCGCCGGGGCGAATGCGGCGTTGTGGGCGCAGGGGCGCGCACCGCTCGTGCTCGGCCGCGACGAGGCCTACATCGGCGTGCTCGTCGACGACCTCGTGGTCGCGCAGCCGACCGAGCCCTACCGCATGTTCACGTCGCGCGCGGAGTACCGGCTGCTGCTGCGCTCGGACAACGCCGACAAGCGGCTCGTGCCGAAGGCGGCGGAGCTCGGGCTCGTGGGCCGGGAGGCGCTGCAGCGGCTCGAGCGGCGCCTCGCGCGTCAGGCGGGAGCGCTCGGACTGCTGCGCACGTTGCGTTCGGCCACACACGGCGGCAAGACGCTCGAGGAAGTGCTGCGCAGGCCCGAGGTCGAGCTCGCGCGGCTCGTAGGCGATTCGGCGGAGCTCGCGGCGCTCGAACTCACGCACGACGAGCTCGCCAGCCTCGAGTGTGACGTGAAGTACGCCGGGTACGTCGCGCGCGAGCTCGAGCAGGTGGCGCGGCTGCGACGGCAGGAAACGCTCGAGATTCCGCGTGATCTCGACTATTCGCAGCTGCGTGGGCTCGCCAACGAGGCGCGCGCGCGGCTCAGCGCCGTCCGTCCGCGCACTCTCGGTCAGGCGGCGCGCATCGCCGGAGTGCGTCCGCCGGACGTCGCGCTGCTCGCGATCCACGTCCAGCGCGCCCGCGGCAACGCCTGACGCCGCTCACGTGCCCTTGCGCAGCACGACCGTCTTCACGGTCTGGAACAGGATCGACACGTCGAACAGGAACGACTGGTTCTTGATGTAGAACAGATCGTACTGGAGCTTCTGCAGCGCATCCTCGACGGTGTTGCCGTAGGGGTAGTTGATCTGCGCCCAGCCGGTCAGCCCGGGCTTCACGATGTGGCGCTGGTTGAAGTACGGGATCTGGCGCGCGAGGTCGTCGACGAACACTTGCCGCTCCGGCCGCGGACCGACGAGCGACATGTCGCCCCACAGCACGTTGATGAGCTGCGGCAGCTCGTCGAGGCGCGTCTTGCGGATGAAGCGCCCGACGCGCGTGATGCGCGGGTCGTCCTTCTGCGCCCAGACCGGCCCGGTCGCCTTCTCGGCGTCCGTGCGCATGCTGCGGAACTTGTAGAGCGTGAAGCGTCGTCCGTTGAGGCCGACCCGCTCCTGGCTGAAGAGCGCGGGGCCCTTCGAGTCCAGCTTGACGAGCAGCGCCGTGCCGAGCATCAGCGGCCAGGTCAGCGAGAGCCCGAGCGTGGCAAGCGCGAGGTCGCCCGCGCGCTTGGCGATCTCCGAGCGCGACGTGCGCGCGAACCCTTCGTTGAAGATCAGGTAGGAGGGGCGCATGGCCTCGACGGCGATCTTGCCGGTGACCTGCTCGTACAGCGCCTCGCGCTCGCGCACGGCGATCCCGCCGAGGCGGCAGCGCAGCAGCTCCTCGGTCGGCAGGTGGCCGCGGCGGTCCTCGAGCGCCACCGCGACGAGGTCGATGCCGAGGCGCTCGACGAGCTCGAAGAGCGGCTCAGGCTGGCGGCCTTCGGCGGCGGGCGTGGGCTCGGGCAAGGGATCGAGGAGCAGCGTCGCGAGCGTCGCTTCGCTCAGCACCTCGACCTTCTCGGTCAGCGTGACGACGCCGGCTTCCCGGCGCGCCGGACGGCTCGGCGCGGAGCGACTACCGGGCTCGGGCGCGCGCTCGGGGATCAGGCCGACGACCTCGTAACCCGAATCGGGATGTTCGAGCACCACGCGCGCCAGCGAACGCGCCTGCGGCCCGGCGCCGAGCACGAGCACGCGTTGGTTGAAGTTCCAACGGCGCAGGCCGGCATGGAACAGGTGCCGCCAGACGTACAACCCGGCGAACCCGAACAGCAGCGTGAACACCAGCGTCTGCATCAGCTGCGACGTGGTGATCCCGGGGAAGTCGAGCACGCGCGAGAGCTCCCACGTGCGCGCGAGCAACACCACGATCACGGCCAGCACGATCGCGCTGCCGGTCGAGCCGACGAAGCGCGAGGCGCGGTCGAAGCGCGAGTTGGAGACGCGGAAGTCGTAGAGCTCGTTGAAGCTGAGCGCGATCTGGCACAGGGCGGCGACCAGCAGGCTCGAGATCCAGCAGCGCCACTGCGCACCTTCGAGGCTGAAGCCGTCGGCCGTGACGCGCCCGATCACCGCCGGCGTCGGACGCAGCAGGTGCGCCGAGAGGCTGAACCCGAGCACCGTCGTCAACAGGACCGTCTCGCTGAAGACGAGCAGGGCTCGCCGGAGCGGGAGGTAGTGACGGAGAACGCGGAGCATGGGGACGGTGCGGTGGGGGGAGCCTGCGAGAGCTTCCCTCCCACGGTCAGGGAGTGCGTCAAGATGCCGCTGACCGTCGGGGAGGAGAGCCCCCGCGGAGGCGCGAGGCGCGGAGTGTACGTCGATTCGGGTCTCCGAGCATCGACCATCCCGACGCCATGGGTTGAACCTCCGCGGCGCGGCGGCGTGACGTGACAGGCCGGTCAGGAGTCGCTCAGCGGCGGATTCCGCGGTGTTTCCGGTCTCCACGCCGCGCCGGTTCGAGCTCGTGCCAGCGCTCCTGCCGCAGCTCGAGGCTCGCGCCCTGCGCGTCGCAGTGCACGGCGACACCGTAGGGGAAGCGGCGCATATGCGTGCGGATGCCGGCGCGGAAGGCGTCCTCGCCGAGGTAGCCCTCGAACATGGACAGCACGCCGCCACCCTTGAGGTAGGTGATGGCATCGAAGGAGCTGCCGATCTGCATGTTGCTGTCCACCGGCTGGCGGATACGCCGGGCGGCGATGCGGCTGTCGAGCTGCATGGCGGCCAGCGCCTCCTGCAGCGGCAGCACCTCGAGCTGCAGCTCCGGTCGCCAGGCGTTGGCGGCCTTGTTGCCCATCCAGTTGGCGAAGCTCTCGTTGAGCCAGATGTCATCCCACCACTTCGGCGTCACCAGGTTGCCGAACCAGTGGTGGGAGATCTCGTGGGCGTGGATGACGCCGAAGCCGCGCTGCTGCTCCAGCGAACTGCGCGCATCGAGCAGGATGCGCTGGTCGCCGTAGACGATGGCGCCGGCGTTCTCCATGGCGTTGGTGCCGAACTCGGGCGAGGCGATGAGGTCGAGCTTGGCGTAGGGATACTCGCGGTCGAAATAGTTTTCGAGGTAGGAAAGGATCGCCGGCGTGTTGTCGAGCGCGTAGTGCAGCCGCTCGCCCTTGCCGCGGGTGGCGACGGCGCGCAGCGGCAGCGGCCTGTGGCGCACGGCATTCGCCGGCACG
>JABWBL010000400.1 GCA_013360535.1 Planctomycetaceae bacterium | reverse complement strand
GGTGCTCTTCGCCGTTCTCGCGGACGGAAACCCGGTGCGGCGGGCGCTGGTCGGCGGGCTGGTCGCGCTCGCGACCTGGCGGCTCGCGCTGCACCTCTACCTCGACCGCGCGCGCACGGGTGTCGAGGACGGCCGGTACGCGACGTTGCGCGCGAAGTGGGGGAGCGCGGCCCCGCGGAACTTCTTCTGGTTCTTCCAGGCGCAGGCGTTGCTCGATGCGTTGCTCGCGCTGCCGTTCCTGCTCGCCTGCGGCGACGAAAGCCCGCTTGGGCCCCTCGACTTCGCGGGCGTCGCGCTGTTTGCTGTCGGCATGGTCGGAGAGAGCATCGCCGACCGCCAGCTGGCCCGTTTCCGGCGCGATCCGTCCAACCGCGGTCGCACGTGCCGCGTCGGGCTGTGGCGCACGTCGCGCCATCCCAATTATTTCTTCCAGTGGCTCCTGTGGTGTGCCTACGCGTCGTTCGCGCTGGGTGCCGACTGGGGCTGGATCGGGCTCGGCAGCCCGCTCCTGATGCTCGCGCTGATCCTGTTCGTCACCGGGATCCCGCCGACCGAGGCGCAGGCCTTGCGCTCGCGCGGCGACGACTATCGCGAGTACCAGCGCACGACGAGCGCGTTCGTTCCGTGGTTCCCGCGTGCGGCCAGTCCGCGCGCCAGCGAGGTTTAGGCATGGCTCTCCAGACCCTGATCGAGTCGGGCAAGGTTCCGGATTTCGCGATTCGCATGGGCATCCGGCGCCTGTTGGCGCAGCGCCTGCGCGAGGAGGCGGAAGGTGGCGAGGCGGCGCTCGCGCGGCGGCGGGCGGAGCTGGTCGCGAACATGCGCAAGAGCCCGATCGCGCTGCACACGGCCGAGGCGAACGAGCAGCACTACGAGGTGCCGACGCGCTTCTACCAGCTCGCGCTCGGGCCGCACCTCAAGTACTCGGGCGCGCTGTGGTCGCAGGGCGTGACGACGCTGGAGCAGGCCGAAAAGGCGATGCTCGAGCTGTACTGCGAGCGCGCGCAGCTCGTCGATGGCCAGGAGATCCTCGAGCTCGGCTGCGGCTGGGGCTCGCTCAGTCTGTTCCTGGCGGCGAAGTACCCCAAGTCGCGGATCCTCGGCGTGTCGAACTCGCGCACGCAGCGCGAGCACATCCTCGAGCGCGCTCGCGAGCGTGGGCTCACGAACCTCGAGATCGAGACCTGCGACATCAACCGCTGGAGCACTACGCGCCGCTTCGACCGCGTCGTGTCGGTCGAGATGTTCGAGCACCTGCGCAACTGGGAGAAGCTGTTCGCGCTGATCGCCGGCGTGCTGAAGGACGACGGCCGGCTCTTCTTTCACATCTTCACGCACCGCCGCTTCGCCTACCTGTTCGAGACCGAGGGCGAGGACAACTGGCTCGGCCGCAACTTCTTCACTGGCGGGATCATGCCGTCGGATGACTTGCCGCTCGAATTCCAGCGCGATCTCGCCTGCGAGCAGCGCTGGCAGGTCGACGGCACGCACTACGGCAAGACGGCCGAGGCGTGGCTCGCCAACATGGACCGCAACCGCAACGAGGTGCGCGACATCTTCCGCGCGACCTACGGCGCCGGCCGCGAGCGCGCGTGGATCGAGAACTGGCGCGTGTTCTTCATGGCGTGCGCGGAGCTGTGGAACTTCCGCGGGGGCTCGGAGTGGATCGTGTCGCACTACCTGTTTCGCAAGGGCGCCGGTCAGGGCAAGCGATGAGCGTGGCGAAGGGGACGGGTGGCCACGGGGTCGGGCTCGCGGTGCGCCGCTGGGTCGACTCGTGGGCCGGCATCGACGAGCCGCGCGAGAACCAGGGGCCCGCGGCCAAGCGGGTCGACTGGCCGCGCATCCTGCCGTTCGCGCTGCTCCATCTGGCGTGCCTTGCCGCGCTGTGGACCGGCTGGAGCCCGATCGCCGTCGGCGTCGCGATCGCGCTGTACTTCGTGCGCATGTTCGCGATCACGGCGTTCTACCACCGCTACTTCTCGCACCGCACGTTCCGCACGTCGCGCGCGCTGCAGTTCGTGTTCGCGGCGCTCGGCAACAGCTCGGTGCAGCGTGGTCCCTTGTGGTGGGCGGCGCACCATCGCGAGCACCACCAGAACTCCGACACCGAGGAGGATCCGCATTCGCCGACGCGCCACGGCCTGTTCTGGAGCCACATCGGCTGGGTCACCGCCAAGGACAACTTCCTCACGCGGCGCGAGCGCGTGCGCGACCTGCTGCGCTATCCGGAGCTGTGTTTCCTCGACCGCTTCGACATCGTCGTGCCGCTCCTGATGTTCGGCGCGCTGTACGGTTTCGGGGCGTTGCTCGCCGCGTTCTGGCCCGAGCTCGGCACGAGCGGCGGCCAGATGCTCGTGTGGGGCGTGATCTCGACCGTGGTGCTGTTCCACGCGACGTTCACGATCAATTCGCTCGCGCACGTGTGGGGCACGCGCTCCTACGAGACGCGCGACACCAGCCGCAACAACGCGTTGCTCGCGCTGATCACGCTCGGCGAGGGCTGGCACAACAACCACCACCACTACCAAGGCTCGGTGCGGCAGGGCTTCCAGTGGTGGGAGCTCGACATCAGCTACCTCGTGCTGCGCGCGATGGAGAAGCTCGGGCTCGTGTGGCAGCTGAACCCCGTGCCGCAAGCGGTCCTCGACCGCCGTGGACGCCACAAGGAAGGCTGAGATGCGCGTCGCGATCATCGGAAGCGGCATTTCGGGCCTCGTCGCCGCGCACCACCTCGCGCGTGAGCACGAGATCGAGCTCTACGAGGCGGGCGCGCACGTCGGCGGGCACACGCACACGCACCAGCTCGAGCTCGGCGGGCGCGAGGTCGCCGTCGACACGGGCTTCATCGTCTTCAACCGCAAGACGTACCCGAACTTCTGCCGTCTGCTCGACGAGCTCGGCGTCGCCTCGAAGGAGAGCGACATGAGCTTCAGCGTGCGCGAGGAGGCGACCGGCATCGAGTGGAACGGCCGCAACCTCGACAGCGTGTACGCGCAGCGCTCGAACGTGCTGCGGCCGAGCTTCCACCGCATGGTGCTCGACATCCTGCGCTTCAACCGCGAGGCGCCGGAGCTGCTCGAGAACGGCGACGAGATCCCGCTGGGCGAATACCTGCGCTCGCGGCGCTATTCCGAGAGCTTCCAGCGCCTCTACATCCTCCCGATGGGCGCCGCGATCTGGTCGGCGAGTCCCGAGGAGATGCTCGCGTTCCCCGCGCGCTTCTTCGTGCGCTTCTTCCACAACCACGGGTTCCTGCAGGTCGAGGGGCGTCCGATGTGGCGCGTGGTCGAAGGTGGTTCGGCGCGGTACGTCGAGGCGCTGATCCGGCCGTTCCGCGAGCGTGTGCACGTGCGCACGCCGGTGCGGAGCGTGCGGCGTCGGCCCGATCACGTCGAGGTCGAGCTCGCGCGCGGAGTGGTCGAGCGCTTCGACGAGGTCGTGATCGCGACGCACAGCGACACGGCGCTCGCGCTGCTCGCCGATCCGACGCCGTCCGAGCGCTCGGTGCTCGGCGCGATCCGCTACCAGGAGAACGACGCGGTGCTCCACACCGACGAGCACCTGCTGCCGAAGCGCCGCAAGGTGTGGGCGAGCTGGAACTACCACCTGCTCGACGCGGGCAGCCGCGAGCACGCGCACCGCGCGACGCTGACGTACTGGATGAACCGCCTGCAGGGCCTCGAGCTGCCCGAGCAGCTGTGCGTGACGCTCAACCACACCGCCGCGATCGATCCGAGCAAGATCGTGCGCCGCATGACGTACCACCATCCGCACTTCGATCTGGCGGCGGTGGCGGCGCAGCGGCGCTGGCACGAGGTCAACGGCCAGTGCCGCACGTGGTTCGCGGGCGCCTACTGGCGTTACGGCTTCCACGAGGACGGCGTGCTGAGCGGCCTGCGGGTCGTCGAGGCGTTGACGGGAGCGCAGGTGCTCGCGGAGGCGGGCGCGTGAACAGCGCGCTGTACCTCGGCCGCGTGACG
>JABWBL010000399.1 GCA_013360535.1 Planctomycetaceae bacterium | reverse complement strand
TGCGCTCGTGCTCACGCCGCCGAACCTGCTGTTCGCGCGCGACACCGACGGCGATGGCGCCGCGGACGTCGTCAAGGTCGTCGACTCCGGCCTGCAGGGCATCGTCAGTCCCGAACACGCGATCAACGGGCTGTGGTACGCGACCGACGGCTGGTTCTGGTGCGCCAACGCGCCGTGGAGGTACCGCTGGAACGGCGAGCTGCTCGAGCGCGGCCGCACCGCGGGCGGTGGCCAGTGGGGGATCAGCGAGGATCGTTTCGGGCGCATCTACTTCAACGACAACTCGAACGCGCTGCGCACCGACGCGTACCCGTCGCACTTCGCGGTGCGCAATCCGGCGCTCGGTGTCGCGCACGGCATGGGCGTGTCGATCGCGCGTGGAACGAAGCCGAACCCGACGCACCTCACGCCGGGCGTCAATCGCGGCTACCGCGGCACGACGCTCGTCGACGGCAAGCTCAACGAGTTCACCGGCGCGTGCGGGCCGCTCGTGTACGAAGGCGACGCGTTGCCCGAGCGCTATCGCGGCGACGCGTTCGTGTGTGAGGTCACGTCGAACCTCGTCCACCACTTTGAGCTCGAGCGTTCGGGCGAAGAACTGCCGAAGGCCGTGACGGCTCCGGGCGGCGGATCGCTGATCGAGTCGCCCGACGAGCGGTTTCGGCCGGTGAATCTGGCCGAAGGGCCCGATGGGGCGCTGTACGTCGTCGACATGTACCGCGGGGTGATCCAGCACCGGCTGTTCGTCACTTCATGGCTGCGCGCGCAGATGGAGGAGCGCCAGCTCGAGGAACCGATCGATCGCGGCAGAATCTGGCGCATCACGGCGGCCGACGCGCAGCCGAAGGCGCGCGTGAAGCTCGCCGAATGCTCGTGGACGGAGCTCGGGAACGCGCTCTCGTCGCCGAACCGTTGGACCCGCCAGACGGCGCAGCGGCTGTTCGCGGAGGAGGGCGACACGTCGCGCGACGCGGCGGAAGTGCTGCAGGAAGTCGTGCGCAAGGGCGACGAGCTCGCGCGGCAGCATCTGGCCGCGCTCGTCCCGCCGCCGGTTGACGCCGCACTGATGGCGTGGGGGAACGGGAACTCGCTCGAGCGCGTGCTTGCCCTGGGTGACCTACGCACGCCGCAGGCGTTCGACGCGCTCGTCGAAATCGCTTGGATCGGCAAACTCGACGCGACGCGCCGCGGCGCGATCGTCTCGGGGCTTTCCGGCCGTGAGTTCACATTTCTTGCGCGAACCTTGGAGTGGTCGTCGGGCACAGCGCTCGACATCACGGCCAAGGAATGGCTCGAGGATGCGGCGTCGCGAACGGACACGAACCGACCGGCCACGTGGTTCGGGCAACCTCCGACGACGCCGGATGCGCTTGCGTTGATCGAGCTCATCGGCGCGTGTGCCGTCAACGACGGCGGTGACGAGTTGCTCGGCGAACTCGTGGCGTGGATCGCGGGCCCGCCGCGTGGCAAGGGTGTCCCGAACGAGTGGCGCAAGGCGCTGGCGAAGGGGGCGCTCGGTGCGCGAGCGAAGGACGCGAAGGGCAACTTCCGGCCGATTCGCGTGCCGAAGGAGGCCGTGGCGTTCGTCCATGGCCTGCCGGAAGCGACGGCGTTCGTGGAGGCTCTGGTGTGGCGCGGGAAGCCCGGCAGCGAAGGGCTTTTCCCGCGCGATCTCGACGCAACGGAGAGCGCGCGTTTCGAGCGCGGCCGTTCGATCTACGAGCAGACCTGCGCGGCGTGCCATCAGGTGACGGGGCGCGGCGACATCGGGGTCGCGCCTCCGCTGCGCAACTCGCCGTGGGTGCTGGGCGATGCGGAGCGCACGACGAAGATCGTGCTGCACGGCCTGCGCGGGCCGGTGACGCTCGACAACCTCACGTGGGACGCCGAGATGCCGTCGCACTCGTTCTCGGACGAGGACACGGCCAGCGTGCTCACCTACATCCGGCGCGCGTGGAACCACGGCGCGGATCCGGTCGCGCCGGAGCTCGTGCAGAAGGTGCGCGAGGCCCACGCGGCGCGGCGTGGGCCGTGGCACGTCAGCGACTTGCCCTGAGCGTCACTCGAACTTCGTCAGGCGCACGTTGCGGAAGCGCATGCGCGTGTTGTTGCCGGAGTGCACCTGCAACGCGACGAAACCCGAGGCGTCGGCCTCGTCGGTCGTGTCGACCGCGGGCACGCCGTTGACCCACGTGCGGATGCGGTTGCCGCGCAGCTCGATGCGGTAGTGGTTCCAGTCGCCTTTGCGGAAGGCCGCGCGGGCCTCGGGAGCGTCCTTGAGGTCGAAGAGCCAGCCGCGGCGACCTTCGTCGTACAGCCCGCCCGACCAGGCGCGCTCGGACGGGTCGATCTCGATCTGGTAGCCGAAGACCTTGCCCTTGTCGTTCTGGTGCGAGCGCACCTGCACGCCCGAGTTGCCGGGCAGCTCGTTCTTGAGCTCCAGCTCGAGCATGAAGTCGGAGAACTCGGCCTCGGTCGCGAGGAAACTCTGCGAGCCGCCGCCGATCGAGCCGACCAGCTCGCCGTTCTCGATCTCCCAGCGCGCGTCGCCGATCTGGCGCCAGCCGGAGAGGTCGCGGCCGTTGAAGAGCTCGATCGCGCGCGGTGCGGCCGGCGCGGGCTGTGCAGACTCCGGGGCGGCGCAAGCGGCGAGCAGGAACAGCGACGCGAGGATCGTGAGCTTCACTGCGCGACTCCCGAGGCGAGCACCTCGTCTGTGGCGGCGAGCAGGTTCGCGAGGTCGGCCTCGGAGTGGTCGCCCATGTGCCCGATGCGGAACGAGATGTCCTTCAGGTCGCCGTAGCCGTTCGAGATCGTGTGGCCGCGCTTCTTGAGCTCGGCGAGCAGCTTCGCGACGTCGAGCGGACCCTTCTTGACGCACGACACGGTCCACGAGCGGTGCTCCGGCGCCGGGATGTACTCGAATCCGTGGCGCGTGGCCCATGCCTCGGTCGTGCGGTACATGCGCTCGTGCTTGGCGTACCGCGCGCTCCAGGCCGCGGCGCCGCGCAGCGCGCGGTCGCGCTCCGGCAACGTCACGCCGTTCGAGATGTCCTCGAGCTGCTGCGCGAGCGCGAAATACAGCGGAATGCACGGCGTGGCCGGCGTCTTGCGCTCGACATGGCCGTCGATCACGCGCACCGGATCGAGGTAGAAGCTCGGGCGCTTGGCGGCGCGCACGCGCTCGAGGTATCGCTTCGACGCGGCGAACACCGTGATGCCTGGCGGCAGCGCGAGCGCCTTCTGCGAGCCCGCGAAGGCGAAGTCGATCCCGTGCGCGTCGAAGTCGATCGGCATGCCCGCTAGGTAGCTGACGACGTCGACGAGCCACAACGTGCCCGGGTGCTTGCGCAGCACGGCCGCGACGCCGGTGAGCGGCGTGCGCACGCCGGTCGAGGTCTCGTTGGAGATCAGCGTGAGCGCGTCGAAGGGGCCCTTTTCGGTGAGCGCGCGGTCGATCTCCTCGGGACTCGCGGCCTCGCCGAACGCCTTCTTCAGCGTGACGGTCTCGAACCCGAGGATCTGTGCGATCTCGGCCCAGCGCTTGGAAAACGAGCCGTTGACGACACACAACACGCGCTTGCCCGTGCCGTGGAGCGAGCTCTCCATCAGGCCCGTCGCGCTGCACGTGTGCACCGCGACGGCCGAGCCCGACTCCGCGCTCGCGCCAAACGCGAGGCGCAGGTGCGGGTCGATGCGGTCGTGCAGCTTCGCCATCGCGTCGGAGCGGTGCCCGATCATCGGGCGCGCGCACTCGGCGAGCAGCGCGGGGCGGACTTCGGTCGGGCCGGGGATCCAGAGCTTCATCGGCAATCTCGTGGGACTAGCGAGCGGAGCGCGACGCGTTGAGCACGGCGCGGTGGGCGGGGAGCAGCGCGAGCTTCTCGAGCTCGTCGGGGGCGACGAGCAGGGGCAGCAGCGCGGCGAGGTCGGGGCTCGTGCACGTCACGACCGCGCGCTCGAACACGTCCTTGCGGCGCACGACACCGCCGAA
>JABWBL010000009.1 GCA_013360535.1 Planctomycetaceae bacterium | reverse complement strand
TCCTCGCGTCGGCCTCGGTCGGCGTCGCGCTCGCGGTCCTGCTCTCCCGGTCGCGGCTGCTCGAGCGGGGCTTCTACCCGTACGCCCTGCTCCTGCAGACCGTGCCCATCGTCGCCATCGCGCCGCTGCTGGTGGTGTGGTTCGGCAACGGCCCGAAGGCGGTCACGGCTTCGGCGTTCATCGTCTCCTTGTTCCCGGTCGTCGCCGCCACCCTGAGCGGGCTGCGCTCGGTCGACCCGGCGCTGCACGATCTATTCACTCTCTATGGATCTTCGCGGTGGCGTCGCCTCGTGTCGCTCGAGCTCCCGTCGGCGGCGCTCTCCATCGCCACGGGGCTCCGCGTCGCGTCCGGTCTCTCGGTGATCGGCGCCATCGTGGGCGAGTTCGTGGCCGGCTTCGCCGAGGGGCGGCCGGGGCTCGGCATCGTGGTGATGTCGGCCTACCGGGAGCTCCTCACGGCGCTGCTGTTCGGCGCGGTGTTCTGCTCGACGTTGCTCGGGCTCTGCCTGTTCTCGGCGGTCGGCGTCGGCGCCCGGCTCTACCTCGGCCGGTGGCACGTGGCCGAGAAGGACGGCTGACCGTGCCCGTGCTCGCCGAGGTCCGCGAGAACCTGCGCCTCGCGCTGCCGATCGTGGCGACGCAGATCGGCCTCATGGCCATCAACGCGGTGCGCGAGACCTTCCGCGACGAGGACACGATCCGCGTCCACCCGATCATCACCCACGGCGGCTCGCAGGTGAACGTCATCCCGGCCGACGTGCGCCTGGAGACGTTCGTGCGCGGCAAGACGCTGGAGGCGATCGCCGACGCCGATCGCAAGGTGGACCGGGCGCTGCGCGCCGGGGCGCTGGCGCTGGGCGCGACGGTCGAGATCGAGACGCTGCCCGGCTACATGCCGCTGGCCTGCGATCCCATCACGACCGCACGCTTCAAGGAGGTCGCCGCCGGCCTCGTCGGCGCCGAGCACGTCAAGGTGCAGGCGCACCGCACCAGCTCCACCGACATGGGCGACCTCTCGCAGGTCATGCCGGCCCTGCACCCCTACGTGGGCGGCTCGCGCGGTACCTCGCACGGGGCCGACGACGAGATCGCCGATCCTGTCCTGGTCTCCGTGACGCTGGCCAAGGCCCTGGCCGCCACCGCGGTGGACATGCTGGCCGAGGGCGCGACCGCGGCCCGCGACCGCCGGACCCGGCGCTGGCGACCGAGGTGCTGATCGACGAGATCCAGGACAGGCGCCTCCTGCCCGCGCTCGTGTTCGCCTTCAGCCGCAAGGACTGCGAGCGGCTCGCCGAGCGCGCCTCCCGCCGCAACCTGCTCAGCCCGGCCGAAGCGGCACAGATGCTCGCGTTGCAGAAGGAGCTGCTCGAGTCGTTCCAGCTGGGACTCAACGAACTCGACGGCCAGCTGCTCTCCATGGGCCGGCGCGGCATCGGCTTCCACCACGCCGGCGTGCTCCCGATCCACAAGGAGCTCGTCGAGCGCATGTTCACGTCGGGGCTGCTCAAGCTGCTCTTCACGACGGAGACCTTCGCGCTCGGCATCAACATGCCCGCGCGCACGGTGATCTTCCACGCGCTCGAGAAGTTCAACGGCGTCGAGATGACCTGGCTGCGCGCGCGCGAGTACATGCAGATGGCCGGTCGCGCGGGACGGCAGGGCATCGACGACGAGGGGCTCGTGTATTCGGTGCTGCACGGGCGTGCGCTCACCGAAGCTCCGCTCGAGAAGATCCTCGGTGGCAATCCCGAGCCGGTGATGAGCCGCTTCCAGCTCTCCTACTCGAGCCTGCTGCACCTCGTGCCGTCGCTCGGCCGCGCGCGCGTGCACGAGGCCTGGGAAAAGAGCTTCAACCGCTTCCAGCACCGCTCGGGCTCACCCTCGGCGCAGGCGCGCAACCGCCGCCGCCAGGACGAGGTCGTCGACGCGCACCTGCGTGTGCTCGAGGACCTGGGGTATCTCGAGCCTCCCGAGACGCTCACCGCGCGCGGCAAGATCGCGCGCGTGATCAACGGCTTCGAGCTGCAGGTCACCGAACTCCTCTACCACGGCGCCCTCGAGACGCTCGGCGCCGAGGCGCTCGCGATCGTGTTCGTCGCGCTGATCCACCAGGAGCGCTTCCGCGGCGGCGGTGGCCAGCAGCCCAACACGATGTACGCCAACGTCCGCAAGCACGTCGCCCAGACGATTCACCGCGTCACCCAACTCGAGCTCCACCACGGCGTCCCCGACCTCGTCAAGGAGCCCGACTTCGGCCTCACGCGCGCCGTGATCGCCTGGTGCAACGGCGCGAGCATCGACGAGCTGCCCGAGTTCACCGAAGCCAGCCCCGGCGACGTCTGCCGCACGCTGCGCATGGCGATCCAGCTCATGCGCGAAGTCCGCCGCGCCATCGACCCCGACTGGGACGTCTTCGAGCGCCTCGGCTCCGCCATCGAACTCATCAACCGCGACGAAGTCGACGCCCGCCGCCAGCTCGAGCTCGGCTGAGAGTTCGTGAAGAAATGGGAGTACGAACTCTCAGGATGCTCGTTGCGCCGTCGCCTGGCGGCGCCGGGCGGCGAGACCGTGAGTGTCCTCACGGTCTCTGACGCGCCCCGTCAGCGCGCGCGCACGAGCTCGAAGTCGAAGGTGGCCCGCTGATCGACATGCAGCGCGCCGCGGCGCTGCTGCAACGGCAGCACGTCCTCGTCGCAGCGCAGGTCGAGCACGAATTCGCCCTCGAATGGCAACCAGCCTTCGAACTCCTGCAACGGGTCCGTGTCCCAGGACGACCACAATCCTGGAAGCTCCATCCAGGTTCCCTGCTCGAGCCGGCGCACCCAGGGCTGAACGAGCGCGCTCAGGTTGTGGAGGTCGTCGCGCGTGCTCACGCGCACCACGATCGACGGCTTCAACCGCACGGACACCAACTGGTCCCCGCCGCCAGTGAGCGGCACCCACTCTCCATCGGCGAGCGTCCAAGCGCCACTCGGGTGGAGGCGAAGCTCGATCGCTTCTGGCGCGAGGATTCGCGTCGACGCTCCGGCGAGCTGGGGATCCTCGACCGCGGGCCACTCGCTCGTATCGAACAACGTGCTGCCGCGCATGCGCCACGCCACGTTTCCGCCGTGCAATTCGATGTCCTGGCCCGAGGCAGCATGCCGGAAGCGAACGCGGTACTCGAGCAACGTGGACAGCGCGACCCGCTCGACATGCTCGGGACAACGAGTCACGTCGATCGTGGTGACGAACGGCAGCGGTTGGGAAAGCGCGAACTCGTGGCGGCCGCGCAACACCAGCGCCGTCGCGAAACGCATTCGGTCCGCAACGACCGGCATGAACTTGAAGTAGGCCTGCCCGCCCCCATCGACGGGCCTGAGGCCGGCCGCGAGCTCGCTCGCTTCGACGCCCGCTGGCAGCTCGAGCTCGATCCGCAGCAACCTCCACGGGTCCGACTCACGTGGCGCGGTCTCGATCACCACTTCGAGCGCATCGGTACCCGCGACGACGAAGCGCTTGCTCCCGAGCGTCACGAGCCCGGTCGAGTCGATCGGCGCGGCGACGATCTCCGCGAGGTACTCGCCGTCGGCCAGGAACCCGACGTCCTCGCGCCACGGCCCATCGGGCGGCGCCTCACGATGACGCCAGCTGCCGCTCGCGGAATACCGGGCGCCCAGCTTGATCTGGCGCGTGCCGCCGTCGCTCCCCGCTTCCGGCGCACTCGCGAGCTTCGTCGGCCGCACGACCAGCACCGCATCCCGCGGCCAGAAGTCCGCCGGCCGATGCCAGAGCACCCGCACCGAACCGCTGCGTTCGGGTCGCAGCTCGTACACTCGTCCTGAGCCGAGCTCGACCAGCTCCTCCACTTCCCCCACGCCGTCGATCACGGCATGGACGAGCGCGTGGCGCGACTCGTCGAGCTCCCGCACGCCGAGCTCGTCGATGCGCACGGGCTCTCCCGTCATCTGGAATCCGAGCGAGATCCGGTAGAAACCTCCGGCCGCCATGGGCGTCGAGATGAGCAGTTCCGCCGCGCTCGCGAGCTCCCGCGTCCGCGGATCGATCACGCGCACCAGCGTCTCCGGCGCCGGTCGCAGCACGAGCACGTCCGTGCCATCGAAGCGCGGCTCGAATCCCCCGCGCACCGCGGCCTCGACGAAGCGACGTCCCCCTACACGCGCGGCCCACAGCTCGACCGAGACTACCTCCGCTCCCTCGCAAGGAAGCTCGGCGCTCCAACGCCCCGCCTCGACCCGCCCCGTCACCCGATGTTCGAATCCGCCGCGCTCGGCCAGCACGAACGTCACGCTGCCTTCGTCGACCGCGAGCGCCGCGCCTGTCGCCTCCTCGACGCGCACCGACACGTCCCAAACCTCGCGAGCCTCGATCCGTTCGACCTGCGCCACCGCGATCTCGACCCGCTCGTTCTCGACCTCCAGCTGGCGCTGCGTCGCTCGAGGGGCCCGCGTCTCGACGGCGACCACCTCCTCGCTCTCCACCTGCGCCGCCGACAACTGCTCCCGCTCGTCGCCGCTCACCGCGTACACGCCTGCCGCCACCAACAACGTCAGCGCGAACACCCAGCGCAAGATCACGGGAACGTTGCGCACGCCGGCGATGCTCGACGGAGGCCGGATCGCTGTCAAGCGCTTCACCGTGAGCTCACGAGCTCGAGCGTGACGGTCGTCACGTCCCCGTCGCGCACGTCGACTCCCAGTGGGCCGACCGGTCGGAAGCCCTCGAACTCGCCGAATTCGAACGTGAGCGCGCCGGCGCGGTCGACCACGACCGAGGCGTGGCCGCCGAGCACTCGCGTCACGACTCCCACCGAGCCGTCCCAACGCACGGTCAGCGTCGGCGGCAAGCGCTCCTCGGGATCGGCGCACTGCAACTGGAACCGAACGGTCGGAAGGCATTGGATCTCGATGCAGTGTTCCCCGTGAGCAAGCCGCCCCGTGGGCGCCGGCTGATCGAGTCTCCATCCCGTCGCGCGCGGCAAGCGGAACTCGATGCCGTTCGGCGCGAGCAGTGTCGCGCGCCCCGAGACATCGACGCCCGCCCAGCGAAATTCGAGCTCCGACTCATCCGAGCACGTGCCGACCGGGCGCCACTCGAAGCCGGGAAGCCGCGCCGGCTGCGTTCCGTGCGTGTTCACGAACGCGAGCGTGGTCGGACGTCTCCGCGGCGCGAGCAGGTCGAGCTCGACCCCCTCTCCCGCCTGCAGTTCGAACTCCTCGCACCACATCGCCGGCTCGCCGACGATCACTCGATAGCGACCCGCGGGCAAGCGCCGGGACTCGAGCTTGCGCCCCTCCAAACCCGGATCGTCGTCCAGCCGATCTCCGTTCCAGCCGCTCTCGAGCCCCGTCTCGAGGTTCCGCAGCGAAACCGCGTCGAACCAGTTTCCGTCCTCCCCGCGCCAGCGCACCCGGCCTTCAACGCGCCCGAAGCCCGCGAGCAGGTCGCTTTGCGGCTCCAGCAACACTTCGCTGCATTCACCCGCGAGTACCTCGAACTGGGCGCGTGCAACCTCAGCGTCACCCTCCAGCGCGAGGAACGTCGAAGCCGTCGCGACGTGACAACCCGGATCGAGGTTCTCCACAAGCACCTCCGTCGACGACAACAGGAACGTCGCCACATCGCGCGCGACGGGCCCAGGCTCCCCCACGAGTGGCAACGCGCAACGTGCAACGCTCAGGTTCGGCGGTGACTCGAACAGATCCGACCTGGCGAGGCGCATTCGAGCACTTCCCGCGCGGCGCAGGCGCACCGTGACGGAACCTCCCTCCAACGCGACGAGCGCGGTTGCCCAACCATGGCCGGGTGCGGCAACCTGCAGCGTCAAGTTCATCCGACCCTGCGCAACCGTCGCCAGGTCCAGTGGCGCGCGAAACAGGTACGAATCATCCTTGCGCACGTCGAGCGCGAGCGCCCGCAGCGGATCGGTCGCGTTCGCCCCCGTCGGCCGCGAGAGCCCGCGGATCTGCACCGTCGGCAACGCCTCTCCGCTCACTTCGTCCAGCACATGCAGCCAGCACGCCCCCGCCTCCGTCGCCGCTTCGTCGGACATCGGCGCGACGGCCTCTCGTCCCGCACCACCCTCGCTGTTCGCCGACGCTTCCGTCGACGATTCCAACGCGACCGCGCTCTCCAGCTCCTGCAGCCGCCGCGTATCCAATTCCCCCGAATTCATGCTCCAACGCACGCCCACGACACCGCCCAGCACGCCCACCAGCGCGAGCATCCAGCGCAGCGAAAGCGGGAGTTTGCGCATGAGGCGTCTTCGATGCCCTGTGGTCGGTCGCGCCGAGTCAGCGCTCCACCACCAGCGGCAGCTCGATCAGGCGGTCGTCGCCGGCGGAGACGTTCACGGCGAGGTTGGGGAGCGGCTCGTAGCCCTCGAGCTTGCGGAACTTGAGTTCGTACTCGCCGGGCTCAGGGAACCAGACGCGCTGTTCCTCGCCGAAGCCGGACTCAAGGCGGATGCGTTCCTGAAAGAGGTACCGACCGGCCGAGTCGGAGAGGCTGCGCTCGACCTTGAATCGCAAGGGAACCGTGATGCGCTGGCCGTCGCGCAGGAGATGGAAGCGCAAGTACGGCGCGGGCACGAGGGTGACGACGTGCTCACCACCCCCGTCGAGGCGTTGCGCGTCTCCGTTCTGCAGCTGGAGCGGGCCAAAGCGCGGAAGCAGGACCTCGATCGAGGCGGACGGCGCGAGGAACTCGAACACGCCGGGTTGTCCCGACACCGCGTCGGAGCGATTCCGGCGCGAGTGGCCGATTTCGAGCAAGGACCTCCACTCGAGGGTCGTCGGGAGCGGCCCGACGTGTGCCGCCTCGGTGACGAGTCGCACCCGAAACGGCTGCGGCGAAGGAATCGTGATGCGGCGGATTTCCCTCGTGCCGGCGCCGACGGTCACGATCGTTCGCAGCGCAAGGTCACCCGAGACCGTCAGCTCGTAGTCTCCGGGCGACACGAACTCCGGACCCGTGCGCCCTGTCCTCCGGTCGAACGACAGGCTCGACCTGCTGTTCGTGGTCCTGCCGCCCTCGATCCGGCAGAGGCTCACCCTGCGAGTCGGCGCGTCGACGTATTCCGCGGGGACGTCGAGTTCGAAGGCGAGCCTCGACGGCAGCGCCTCGAGTTCGAACGCGCTCTCGAGCTCGACTTCCACGCGCTGCCCGGATTCCACGGCAAAACGCCCTTGCGCGAGCGGCGTAAGCTGGACCAGATCCTCCTGCGCGAAGGAAAAGTGAGCGATGTACGTGCCCGGAGCGAGCCCTTCGAAGCGCGCGCGCCGACAAGGGCCCTGATCCTCGAGGCGCGAACCGACGGCCTCAACCCACCTGTGGTTCTGCGGCCGAGGCTCGATCACGTTCGAACCGGGGGGATCCGACGTGACGGCCAGAATGCCGGTCTCTTCCTCGCTCTCGAGTCTCGCGAGAACCTTCGGACTGTCGCTCATGCCCAAGTCCACGAGTTGCTCCGGGATTCGCCAGTCGAGTTGCACCGCGGCTCCGCGCTGCAGCCAGATCGCGTGCGTGCCGCCCGAGCCGAGCGCCACCGCGATGCGTCGTTCCGCCCGTCCCTCCGCGCGCACCGCGAACTCCACCCGTCCGCAGAGCCCAAGGATCGGCGGCAGGCACCAGTCCAGTCCGATCGGATCGCGGCCGAAGTTCTGGACCTTCGCGCGAGCGTACAGCGGTTCGAGAATGCTCTCGTATTCCCAGTTGAACGGCTCGTCACCGCGCACGAGTTCCAGTTCGCCGCGTTCGATGGGCTCGCCAGTCTCCATGTCCCGAACGATCAGACGCGTCGTTGGAGCAGGCTCATAACGAAGGACCCGCTCGCCGTCCGTCTCCAGCGGCAGGCTCTCGAAGCCCTTCGCTGGCCTGAAGCGCACGCCGTTCGCCGACGCACCGTGGACGCGCACCTCGGCCAGCTCGAATCTCTTGCGATGGAAGCGGATCTCGATGAACCCGTCCTCCACGAAGTGGTGCTCGCGCAAGCTCCGACCATCGCGCCCGACCAGCTCGTACGCGACGACCGGGCTCTCCTCGCCGTAGTCGTCGTCCTCTCGAGAAGGCACGAGCGGCAAGCCCTCGATCCGTACCCGCCAAGGCTCTCGCTCAGCTTCGTCGTCGACGTCGAGCGCCACTGCCGGCTCGGCCGCTTGCGTCGAGCCGTTCCCAATCTGGCGATCGGCTCGCGCTTCGCTCGAGCTGGCGACAGCCGGACGCGCCTTCCCTGCGTCCAACGCAGATCCGCTCTCTTCGACTCCAGACCGCGTCGCGCACGCGCCCAGGAGCCCGAGCATCACGGCGAGAAGCAGACTTCGATGAGAGGTCAACAAGTTGAGCATGCGGCCTTCGATGCCAGATGGCGGGTGAACCGTCACCGAGTCGCGCAGATCAGCGCCCCCTGACCAGCGTGAGCTCGACCACCCGATCATCGCCCCGCTTCACGTCCACCGCCAGATCTGGAATCGGCTCGAAGCCGGGCAGCTCACCGAACGTGATCCGTTGTTCGCCGAAGCGGGTGAACCAGACGTGGAGCTCGTTGGGAAAGCTGGAGCCGACGGCGACACGTTTGCGCGGAGCGCTGACGGCCAATCCGAAATCCGGCTCGGCGTGCACCGAGATCGACATGCCGATCGGAATTCGCACCGGCTTGCCGTCGTCGAGGAACCGCAGGCGGAATCTGGCCTTGTCGACGGCGACGACCTCGTGGAGACCGGGCGCAGCGAGCCTCAACCACGGGCCGCCGGCCAGTTCGTAGCGAGAATCGTCCTCGATGGCGATTTCGATCGGCAGGCTCTGGGTGAAGAGCTCGAAGGTGCCGGGTTGGTTCGCGACACGTTCGACCATTCCATCGGTCTGGCTCTCGCCGATCGGCCGCCAATGCAGGCGCTCGCGACGCGCGGCGGTGTCACCCGAGTCCAACCGAAGGTGAACCTCGAGGCGCTGGAACGGAGGGGCCCGCAGCCGGACGGGCTGCTCGGAGGTTGCCGAATGCTCGAACTCGAGCGTGAACTCGCGCAGGCCCGTCACCGAGGCACGGAAGCTGCCGTACGGCACCGGAAAGGCTTCCGTCTTCCACGTCGAGAACAAGGCGAGCGTCCGCCCCTGGCTCCAGCCCTCGGTGGTGCGCCGCTGGATTCGGACACGCTCGCCGCGTGGCGAGGCCGAGTCATCGGAGAGCTCGATCGCCAGTTGGAGCGGCGACTGCGGTTCCCCCGCAGCAGTCGAGTCGCGCAGCACCACCTCGGTGCGATGCCCGGCGCGGACCCGAAACGAAGCCTGAGCGACGGGACTTCCTTCGCTCGACCAAATCGATCTCTCCGTCACGGTCGCTCGGTACGACCCCGGCGCCAGACCTTCGACGACCACGACGGGCTCCGGCCTGCGCCCGAGGCTCGCGGGCGTGCCGTCGTTCGTGTCGAACTCGAAGCGACTGTAGCGTGCGGTCCTCACGAGCTCGTCCGAGGTCGCGACGCCTTGCGCGTCCCTTGTTTCGACGACCAGTTCGATGGAATCGGCGAAGAACTCCTCCTCCGAGAGATCGTGCCGCTCGGGCAGCGACCAGCTCAATTTCGCACTTCCAGCGAGCCGCAGGCGGACCACGTGGGTCTCGCCGGAACCCAGCGAGAATTCCACGGAGCTGGCGACATGCCCCTCGGCGCGGACGATCGCAACGAGCTTCGGACCCGGCTGAAGGAACCACCAACGGCGCGGATGGAGCTCGAGCGTCTCCTCTTCGCAGATCCCGCCCCAGCCCTGCTCGACGGAAGCGAGCGGTGACGAAGAGAGCTCGTCGTCGAAGGTGCAGTGGAACGGCTGGATCGGAGCGCCGCTCCCGGCGTCGACCACACGAAGCGTCGTGACTGGGGCGGCTTCGACTTCGATCTCTGGAATGGTCCCGAGTTCGAGCGGCAAGCGCTCGAAGCCCGCTCTCGGGCTCCACAGGCGCTCGCGTCGAAGGACGCCCGCGACCTTCACCTCAACGATGTCCTCCGCGACGAAAGGAAGCTCGAAACTCCACGCACCGTCCTTGATCGTGCTCGCCCTGCGCAGTCGCACGCCGCCCACGCCTTCGAAGTCGAGCAGCAGTTCGCCTTCGGCAATAGTCCACAGGTCGAACGAATCGCGAGCAGGCTCCGGTCCGACGAACGTCACACGGCCGCTCCAGCGCTCGCCCGTGCCAGGCCGCGCCGTGCGAGCGCCCCGCGCGTCCGGGGACACGGGAACACGCTCCGCGTCGGCCTGGTCAACGTCGTCCGTATCCGCACCTCGCTCGGTTTCGCGCGACGGTGGCGCCGCAGATCGAGCCGCCAAATCCGAAGGTGTCTCCTGAATCGCGATCACCGGATGCGCATTCGAGTCATCCGTCGGCCACCGCACGAGCACCCGATCGATCGCCATGACGGCGAACACCAGCGCCACGAACCACCAGCCGAGCCTGCGAGGAAAGCTGCGCATGGGAAGTCCGATACTTGACCTCTCGTGCGAGGCTGTCAAGCGCGCCGAGTCAGCGCTCCACCACGAGCGGCAGCTCGATCAGGCGGTCGTCGCCGGCGGAGACGTTCACGACGAGGTTGGGGAGCGGCTCGTAGCCCTTGAGATTGGGGAAGGAGAGCTCGTACTGGCCGGGCTCGGGGAACCAGACGCGCTCCTCGGCGACCTTGCCGGCCTGCAGATGAACACGTTCCTGATCGAGCTTCGGCACGAGCGAGAAGCTCGACACGCGCTGGATCGGGAATCTCGAGGGGAACGGCATGCGCGCTCCGTTCGCCACGAGCTGGAAGCGCAGGCAGGGCGCGGGAACGACGGCGACGACGTGCTCGCCGGCGCCGTCGAGGCGCCGCGTCGTTCCTTCCGGCAAGTGGACCCGGGACTCGCGCGGGAACTGGAGTTCGATCGAGCTCGATGGCGACAGGATGTCGTAGATGTCGCGATGCGGGAACCGCGAGCGCGTCCGCGACTCGAGGGAGCCGCCGACATCGAACAGGGCCCTCCAGCAGAGCTTCTCCGGCCACTCCACGTCGCGCGAATCGACGGTGGAGAGCCGCACGCTGAACCTGGACGGCGCCGGAACGACGACGCGGCGGAGCTCGTCACCGCCCGGCGCCACGGTGAGCCTGGTGGCGAAGTTGAAGTCCCCGCTGACGCGCAGGACGTATTCGCCCGGAGAGACGAGCACTGGAGCCGTGCGACGGGAGGCGCGGTCGAACGGCAGATCCTCCTCGCCGAGATACTCCACCTCCGGCTCGAGTCGCGCCAGCTTGACCCAGCACCTCGGGGCGAGACCGTATTCAACAGCGACGTCCAGTTCGAACGCGCGCGTCACCGGAAGGGACGCCGCCTCGAAGTCGCTCTCGAGCTCGATCTGCGCATGTTCCCCGTCGACGAGCGAGAACCGCCCGCTCGCGAGCGGCGTCGAACGAATCAACCTCTCTCCGACGAGCTCCAGACGCGCGACGTGCTGCCCAGGGGCGAGCCCCGACATCTTTGCGGTGAGGAACGGCCCGCGGGCGTCAGCGCCGGAGTCGACCGAGGAGCTTGGAGCGACGCGCTGCGGTCGATGCTCGATGGCCGCGGACTGACCCGGTGAAGACACGATCACCGGCGCGGCGCTGTCTTCCTCGCGGACGAAGCTCGCACGGACCTGTAACCGGGAGTCGTCCAGCATTTTCCGGATCCCGTCGGGCACGCGCCAGGTGACTTGCACGGACGCTTCGCGCTGGAGCGCGAGCTCATGAGTGCCGCCGGAACCGAGCGCCACGGCGATGCAGTCCCCGGCGCGCCCCTTGGCCTTGACGAAGAACTCCACGGGTCCTGCGAGCCCGATGGCCGATGGGAGGAGCGACTCGAGCTCGATGGGCTGTTGCCAGACGCTCGGATGGAACCGCTTGTCGTTGAGCGGATCCAGCAGGTACATGCCCACCCACGAGAACGGTTCTCGACTCTCGAGGCGTTCGATGTCGACGCTCTTGAGCGGCGCTCCCGTCTCCGCATCCGTGACCCGCAGAAGCGTCTTCGGCGCGCGCTCGAAACGGAGCAGCCGTTCTCCTTCGCACTCCAGCGGCAAGGTCTCGAAGCCCGGCACCGGCCGCCAGCGCACGCGCTCCGCCGAGGCCGCGAGCGCCCGCACTTCCGCGAGCTCGGACCGCTTGCACGGAAGCCAGACCTCGATGAATCCGTCGTCGACGACCTCGAGATCCCACGTGCTGATCGCGTCCCGCACGACAAACTCCAGCGCCACGATCGGACTTTGGATCGAGACCTCCTCCGCCTCCCCGAGCGTCTCGATCGGCAAGCCCTCCACCTTCACGCGCCAACTCTCGCGCCCGCTTTCGTCGTCTTCGAGCACGACGATCCGCTCGGCCTCCTGCGTCGCGCCGCCGTTCCCTTGGGTTTGAGGGCGCACCGCGCTCGAAGTGGCGACGGTCGGACTCGCCTTCCCTTCATCGACCGCGGCTCCGTTCCCTTCGATTCCCGAGCGCGTCGCGCACGCTCCCACGAGCCCGCACACCGCGATCACGAACCACCGGCGCAGCGATGAAGGGAAGTTGCGCATGTGACGTTCGATGTTCCGTGGATCGTGCGCAAGCGCCCGGCGCGCGCTTCAGCGTTCGCGCACGAGCTGCAGCTCGAGCACGCTATCCCCGCGCGCCGCGAGGGTCACCTTCTGTCGTGGAAACGGGCGGTAGCCATCGAGCTTGGCGAACCACAACTCATGCTCGCCCGGCGCCACGAACCAGACACGTTGCTCGTACTCGCCACCCTCGTGGCGTGCGCGCAATTGCGAGCTTCCCTGCCGGTCCAGAGCGGGAAAGAGAGGCTCCTCGTCGGCGTCCGGGCGCACGACCTTGAACTCGAATTCCGGTGGCACCGAGTGCGGCCGCCCGTCCAGGCTGAGGCGAATTCGCAGCAGCGGAAGTGGGACGATCCGAACCTCGTGCTCGCCGGCGCCTTCGAGCTGGAGCGTTCTCGAAGCCGTGCCCTCGAACGCGAAACGCAGCGGGCAATCGAGCTCGACGCGATCCGAGAGCGGCGCGAGCTCGAATACGCCGGGCTGGCCGGCCGTGCCGAACGTGAGAAAACTGCGCGAATAGCCGGCCTCGAAGCGCGCGAGCCAGCGGAGCACCGGGGGCAGCTCTTCCCCGGAAACACGGTCCGCCACGAACCGCACTCGCATGCGCGTCGGCGAAGGGATCGAGATCCTGCGTCGCTCTTCGACACCAGCTCCGACTTGGAGGCGCACGCAGTACTCGAAGTCGCCCGAGATCGCGAGCTCGCACTCGCCCTTCGAGATCAGGACCGACGAGCTGCGCCTCGATTCGCGGTTGTAATCCAGCTCCGTGACGCCGTAAGGGCCTGAGTAGCTGGAGAGGTACGAGTCGGGCGCGCCGAAGTTCGCTGGGTCCGTCGAACCGTCGTACCGGCGCAACTGCAGGCTGCACTTCGGAGCCGCACCGAGTTCCGCAGGAATGTCGAGTTCGAACGCGAGCCGCGACGGCCGCGCCTCACGCTCCAGCACGGTCTCGAGCTCGACATCCACGAAGCCACCTTGTCCGACCGTGAACGTCGCGCGCGCGAGCGGCGTGGTTCGCAGCAGGACCTGACGCGGAAGCTCGAACTGCGCGACGTAGGTTCCCGGGACGAGCCCCGTGAGGTCCATCCAGCGGATCCGGCCCTGCTCGATCTTTCCAAGAACGGGCGAGCCCGAGTCGACGTGCTGGCATGGCAACAGCTCGAAATCCGCGGCGGTCGCCGGAGCCGTTGCGCCGCTCGACGCGGACTCGAGGCCCAGGGCCAGCGGCACTTCCGAGCGGTACCCGAGTTCCTCGAGTTCCATCGGCACGTGCCACGTGAGCCGCGCCGAGCCCGATCGCTCGAGCAGCACCTCGTGCGTGGCGCCACTCCCAAGTTTCACGGCGATCTGCCGCTCCGCGTGCCCCGCCGCACGAACGCGCAGCTCGACGCGTCCGCTCAGGCCACGCGTCGACGGCACCAAGGGCTCGAGCTCGATCGGCTGGCCCTCGCACGCTTTCCAGATGCCGAGTGCGCCGTCACCGAGCCGAGTGGAATTCCAGCGATACCGCGAACCCGGATCGTCGCTGCGCGAAAACCTGATCTCGACTTGCTCCAACGGCTCTCCGGTCTCGGCGTCCTTGACGATCAGGTGCGTCTTCGGCGCGAGCTCGAATCGCAGCACTCGCTCCCCTTCGCCTCGCACGAGCACCGAATCGAAACCCTCGACAGGTCGCCAGCGCTCTCCATTCGCCGACCCGCCCACCGCACGCACCTCGGCAACGTCGAATTCCCCGCCCGCGATCCAGCTCCGGACGGGCAGTTCGAGCTCGCTCTCCTCGACGAAGCCGAACTCCCGGACGCTCCTGCCGTCCCTGCCGACCAGCTCGTACACCACCGCCGGGCACTTTGTGTTGTGCTCGCCGTCCCGCGGCACCGGATCGAAGGGCAGTCCCTCGACCTTCACCTTCCAAGTCTCGCGTCCTTCCTGCGCCGTGCTCTCGAGCGCATCCGCTGCGCCTCGCAACTCCGGTGACACCACGTGCGCAGTCACGGCCGACGTTGCGCCCTCCGGCCTTCCACTCGCGCGCGGCCCCGCGAAGCCTTGCCGCATCCCCCACGTCGCCGTGAGCCCGAGTACCACGAGCGCGAGAATCCTTCGCAGCGAGACCGGGAAGTTGCGCATGTGAGGTCCGATGCTCGTCGGTTCGTGAGAGCGGGTCAAGTCGCGCCGCGTCAGCGCTTCGGGATCAGCGGCAGCTCGATCAACTGATCGTGGCCCGCGCCGATGTTGACGCGCAGCGGAGGGAGGGGCTCAAAATCCCTGAGTTTCCTGAAGACGAGCTCGTAGGTGCCGGGCTCGGGGAACCAGACGCGGAGTTCGTTGGGCCGGGGCGTGCCGACGCGGACCCGGTCCTGGAGGGCATTCTTTTGGCTGCGCGGCGAGGTGTTGAAGTGGACGGACATCAGCAGGGGGACGGTGACTTCCGTTCCGTCGGTCTGGAAGCGCAGCCGCACGCGCGGCTTCTCGACGCAGCTGATGCTGAATTCACCGCCTCGCTCGAGCTTGACCCATGGTCCGTCCATGAGCTCGAACTGCGATTCGGCGGAAAACCGGACCTCGCACGGGAACTGGTCCGAACCGAACTCGTGAACGATCGGAGGCTCGGCGAGTGGGAGCGCCACGAACGTGCGACCGGGCTCCGCGAGTCGGCGCCACAGGAGCTTCTCGCTCGGCGGGGCTTCACCTGGGACGGCGTTGGAGACTCGCACGACGACCCGCTGCAGGAGCTCCGGCGGCGGCAGGACGACGAGCGGCCCGGCGCCTTCGACGAACTCGAATTCCTGCGAGAACGTGCAGGGACCGCGCACGGTGGCCAGGAACTTCCCCGGACGCGCCGAAACGGTCTCGCTGCGCCAGCTGCCCTCGACCAGCTTCAGGGAGGCCTCCTCACCCCATTCGTTCTTGAGACGTCGTTGCAGAAGCACGCGCGCTCCGGTGGAGCTACCGAACTGCGGAGGCAGCGTGAATTCGATTTGCAGCGGCCGATCGAGCTCCGTGGCGCCCGGAACCTCCTCCAGCCAGACGTCGCTGCGCACGCCGACCTTCACGCGGAAGCTTGCCACCGCAACCTCGGTGGATTCACTCAGCAAATTGGAACGGTGCAGCAGCACGGCGCGGTGCTCGCCGGCCGGGAGTCCGTCGACCGGCACCAAGAGCGCCGGCGGATTCCGAAGGTCGTTCGAGTGCCGAGGCTCGATGTGATTGCGCTCGTCGACGGGCTGCCAGCGCACGTGCCTCTCACCCGCGCGCCACGCTCCTGTGCCCTCGACCGGATCCACGGCCAGCGAGAGCGAGCCGCGGCCCGAGTCGAAGCGGAGCCACAGCGGATCCGAGACTGGCGTCCAGCGAACTTCCGCGCTGCCGCCGCGCGCGAGGCGCACCACGTGAGTCTCACCGGACCCGAATTCGATGGGCACGGAAGACGCGACGTATCCTTCTGCGGCGACGAGAACGGCCAGCCCATCTCCCGGATGAACCTCTCCAGCCGTCTCCGGGTGAAATTCCAAGGGCTGATGATCGAATTCATGTCCCCATTTCCGACCGAAACCGCGCAGCTTCTCGAGTCCACCCTCGTTGGCGAGCTTCGCCCTGAAGCGCGCGAGCGGCTCGCCCGTGCGCGCGTCGAGCACCCTCAACCTCGGCGGCGGCGCCTGCCTCAGCCGGATCACGGGAGGTTGAGCGAGGTCGACCCGCAACCTCTCACCGTCAGGATGAACCCGCCACATTCGATTTCCAGCGACCAGTCCCTCGATCACGATCTCCGTGGTGTCCTCCGCCACGAACGGCAACTCGCAGCTCCATTCCGATCGGAGGACTTCGCAAGACACCTGCTCGCGCTCGCCCCCGACGCCGCCGAAACGAAGGTGCAGCACTCCGTATCTCGGCGCGCTCTCCACCTCACGCGCCCCGTCGGGCCCTTCGAACACGACACTTCCACTCCACTCGCGCCCCTCCCCCGGCCGCGCGGGCTTCGCAGTCGCAGGCTCCGCGCGCTGTGCGACCACGACGACTTCACTTCGCGTGCCTTCATCCGTGACGACCTCGAGCGATTCCTCCGCCAGCTCTCCGCGCGAATCCGCTGCTGCTCGCACGATCTCCGTCCCGTCGAGGTCCTGCGCTCGCTCCTCTCTCCTCAGCCCGATCCACAGCCCCACCAACGCCCCCACGCCCGCCACCGCCAGCGCGAGCACCAGGCGTCCCTGAATCGAGGAAGTGCGCATCGATGCTCGGATTCGTTGGCGCGCGCGCGTCAGCGCTTGCGCACGAGGGGCACTTCGAACATGGGCACGGCGTCGGCGATGACGTGGACCGACAGGGGCGCGAGACTCTCGAAGCCCTCGAACTCCGGCAACTCCAGCTCGTAGGCCCCGGCCTCCGGAAACCACACGCGCACCTCGTCGATCGATCCGGACGAGTCCTTGCCGATCGATGCGGCGAGCGCCAGCTCGTTGCCTCCCGGGCAGAAGCGCGTGAACACGCTGGCGTAGCGTGGCGCGTGGAAGCGGCGTTGGTCGTCGACGAAACGCAGTGTCAGGCGCGGATTCTCGACCATCCGGACGCGCACGTCCCCGTCCTGCTCGATGCGGACTCGCTGGCCCTCGGCGAAACGGAGCTGACGCTCGTCGTAGAGCCAGAGCTCGATCGGGAGCGAGGCCGAGAGCAGCTCGAACGTGCCGAGTTCGGAGCCACGGCTGTGGACGCGATTCTCATTGGCCCGATCCTCGACGCGACACCACCGCAGCGTCCGCGGAAGGAGCTCGCTCGACGCCGCGCCGGCATCGAGGCTCACGCGGATGCGCCGCAGGGATGCGAGCTCGATCAGGACGAGTTGATCCGTCGCGCCGAGAACTTCGAAGGTCCTTCGGAACGCGGCCGCTCCCGTGACCGTCAGCTCGAAGGCGCCGGGCTCCATCCGCGTGGGTTCCGTCTCCGCGGAGTCCGGCCGGAACGAGAGCGCTTGCGAATCGCTCCAGCCCATGCCGATGCGCTTGCGGACACTCACGGCGCCGGCTCCGTCGCGCAGGAAGCGTGTGTCGCCGAGGAACTCCAGCCGGACGAGCGGATCCGCGCTCGGGGTTGCGGGCAGGCGCTCCAGTCGCACTTCCGTCCGCTCGCCGGCGTGCACGAGGAATCGCGCGGTGGCGATCGCAAGCGCGCTCTCGCACGGCCGCGCCCGCAGGCTCAGCGTCGCGATGTGTTCCCCCGGCTCGAGCCCCTCGGCCAGCTGGTCCTTCGGCGCGAGCACCTGCACGACGGCCGTGACCGCGCCCATCGCGACCTCGTCACCGAGGCCGACGCGCGCGCGCTCGGTCCGCTGTCCGTTGATGCGAACGCCGTTGGTCGAGCCGAGGTCCTCGACCCAGACCTCCGCGCCTTCCCGCACGAAGCGCGCGTGCTGGCGAGACAGCGACAGGTCGTCGACGACGACGTCGGCCGGATACCTGCGACCGACGACGACGTTCGACGCTTCGCCGAGCGGGACGACCTTTGCGCCGCTCCGATGGTAGAGGACGAGCGAGACGAGGGGCTCCGAGCCGGCGCCGAGCGGACCATTGGCCGTCGCGTGGTCGAGAGTGGTCTTGTCGCCGAGGGTGGACACGTACGCGGCCAAGCTCCCGCTCCTCTCCTCGAGGGAGAGCGTCGGGGGTGAGAGGTTGCTGTTCGGGCCGAGGGTGCTCGACCTTGCGTGCCTGAGCAAGACTTGCCCGTAGCGCTTGCGCGAATACCCGCGCGCACGACGAACATCCCTCGAAAATAGGTGGATCTCGCACATCGCGGAGCGGGCACGCTGGTTGCCAAAGGGTTCATCCGAGAGGAGATGACGATGAACCTGGAGAACCTGTCCCCGACGTCCGAAGCCAACAACGCAAGCACGAGCATGCCGGGTGCGCTGCTCGGAGGAGTCGCCGCCGCGGTGCTCGGAGCGTTGCTCTGGGGGATCGTCGGCAAGGTGACCGGCGGTTGGGAGTTCAAGTACGGCGCGGTCGTGATCGGCATCATGGCCGGTGCCGGCGTCGCGCTGCTCGGCAAGGGCCAGAGCCCGTTGCACGGCATCATGGCGGCCGCCTTCGGTCTCGTCGGCATCGTCGCCGGAAAAGCGCTCTTCGAGCTGCTCGTGCACTCCGGCTGGTCGATGGGCGAGCACATCGCCTACCACATGACCTTCATCGATTTCATCTTCTACGCAGCCACGGCCGCCGCGGGCTTCGCCATCGCGGGCACGCCCGCGGGCGCTCCCGTCCTCGACAAGATCCGCGACGCCGTTCCCATGCTGCGCACGTCGTGATCTTCACGGTCGCGCGCTCGCCGGGGGCGCGGGAGGAGGGTCACGCTCCGTAGGTAGGGGCTCGACGAGCTCCGCGGAGGGTGCTCCCCGATCCTCGGAGGAGGCGCGTTCGTGAGGTCCGTTCCTCGACGCCGATCGGCTCACCCCGATCGGCGTCTCTTTATTCGGGCGAGTAGGCTAGCCGCGATGGCGTTCTGCACGGCATGCGGCGCGATTCACGACGACGTCGTCGTGATCTGCCCCGAGACGAGCCAGCCGGTCGCCGATGCGGGACCGTGCGGCTCGCGCATCGATCGGTACGACGTCGAACGCCTGCTCGGGATCGGAGGGTTCGGAGCCGTGTACCTCGCCCGTCACTCGATGTTGCGCCAGCAGGTCGCCCTCAAGCTGATGCGCAAGCAACGGCTGACGGACCCTCGGACGGCGGAACGGTTCCTTCGCGAGGCACGCGCTGCTGCGGCCGTGAGCCACCCGCACATCGTGCAGATGCTCGACTGCGGGATTGTCGAGGGCCAGCCGTTCCTGGTGATGGAGCTGCTCGCGGGCAAGGACCTCGCCGACGTGCTGGCGATCCGGCGCAGGCTCTCGTTGGGCGAGACCCTCGACATCGCCGTGCAGTCGCTCGATGCGCTCGGTGCGGCGCACGCGCGCGGGATCGTGCATCGCGACATGAAGCCGTCGAACGTGCTGCTGCTCGACCGGGATCCCGACGGCGCGGCCACGACTCGCCCGTACGTGAAGCTCCTCGACTTCGGGATCTCCAAGGTGCTGCACGAGGAGACGCTCGCGACCGGCGGCAACACCGTCCTCGGGACGCCGGCGTACATGGCTCCCGAGCAGCTGCTGTCGCCGAGCACGATCGATCACCGCGCAGACCTCTATGCGCTCGCGGTGATGCTCTACGAGATGCTCGCGGGACGATTGCCGTTCGAAGGCGACAGCGTCGGCGAGCTCCTGCGCCGCGCGTTGACCGATCGCCCGCAGCCGCTGCGCACGCTCGCAC
>JABWBL010000398.1 GCA_013360535.1 Planctomycetaceae bacterium | reverse complement strand
CGGCGCGCTCGAGACGCTGCTCGCGACGCCGCGCGAGCGCGTGGCGCTGCTCGACCTGCACTCGACCTCCGGCGGCGGCCCGCCGTTCCTCGTGATGGGCGACACGCTGCAGAACCGCGAGCTCGCCTTCGCGCTCGGCGTTCCCGTGCTGCTCGGGCTCGAGGAGAACATCGGCGGCACGCTGATCGAGCACGTCGGCGCGCTCGGCCACGTCGCGGTCGTGCTCGAAGCCGGCCAGAACGAGGATCCCGCGACGATCGATCGCCACGAGTCCGCCGTGTGGCTCGCGCTGGTCGCGCTCGGCCTCGTCGCACGCTCCGACGTCCCCGATTTCGCGCTGCACGCCTCGCGCCTGCGCGCGGCGGCCTCCGAGCTGCCGCCGGTCGTCGAGGTGCTGCACCGCCACGACATCGCGCCCGAGGACGAGCAACGCTTCCGCATGGTGCCCGGCCTCGAGAGCTTCCAGTCGATCGAGCGCGGCCGCCTGCTCGCGCACGTCGGCACCGGACCCGATGGACAGGTGCTCGCGCCGTTCGCGGGTGTGCTCCTGATGCCGCGCTACCAGCAGAAGGGCCTCGACGGCTTCTTTCTCGGCCGCCGCGTCGAACCACGCTGGCTGAAGCTGTCCGCAGTGATGCGCCGCCTGCACCTCGAACGCATGCTCGGGCTCCTGCCCGGCGTCGAGCTCGCACGCGCCGACGGCAACGTGCTCTCCGTCGATCCGCGCATCGCCCGCTTCTTCACCACGGACCTGTTCCACCTGCTCGGCTACCGCCGTCAGGAAGAGCGCGACCAGCGGCTCGTGTTCACGCGCCGCAACGACAAGCTCTGAGCCCGTCCGCGCGGCGACGACGATGCCGATTCGCAGCTACGAAGCGCGCGACCGGGCCGCGTGCCTCGCGATCTTCGACTCCAATTGCCCGCCGTACTTCGATCCGTCCGAGCGCGCGTTGCTCACGGGCTGGCTCGACGCGCGGGAATCGGGCGCGCTGCGCCACGCGACGTCGCTCGTCGAGCGATTCCTCGTGCTCGAGCGCGCTGGCGCCGTGCTCGCGTGTGGCGGCTTCTACGTGCTGCGAGCAAGGCCGCAGGCCTCGATGGTCTGGGGCATGGTCCATCGTGCCCATCACCGCGAAGGCCTCGGGCGCGAGCTCCTGCTCGAACGGGTCGAGCGGGTCGCGAGCGAGTTCCCGACCTGTGCGATCGTGCTCGACACCTCGCAGCACACGGCGCCGTTCTTCGAGCGCCTGGGCTTCCGCGTGACTTCGAGGAAACCCGACGGCTACGGCCCGGGCCTCGACCGCATCGACATGGAGCGGCGCGCCGCGCCACCGGCTCAGTAGGGCCGGTTGCGCAGCTCCATGTTGGTGATCGATGCACCGATCGGAACGCTCGAGAGCGGCGCACCGATCGTGCCCGGGGCCGTGACCGGCCGCACGCTGATCGTTCCGGCGCCGTTGTCGACCCAGAAGATCCGCGTGCTCGACGCATCGAAGCGCATCAGCGCGGTGTTCGGCACGTTGCCCGTGCCCACCTGCACGAGCGCGCCGTCGGCGGTGCCGTTGCTCGGGTCGTGGTCGACCGAGAAGAAGCGCCAGTTGCCCGTCGCCGTGTCGGCGATGACGACCGAGCGGCCGTCGGGCGAGAGCGTCATCACGAGCGGATGGATCGTGGTCGAGAACGGCGAGCCGGTGACCGGCGTGAGCGTGCCGCCGACGAGATCGACCTCGTGCACGGACACGTTCGTGGAGCCGGTGTGCGCCGTCAGCAGGAAGCGGCCCGAGGCGTCGAACACGCAACGGAACGGGTCGGTGCCGCCGGTCGACACGCTCGTGCGCAGCGTGAGCGCGCCCGTCGAGGGGTGGATCGTGAAGAGCTCGATCGTGTCGTCGAGCGAGTCGGGCACGGCCAGCATCGTGCCGGTCGGGTGCACCGCCGGCGGCCAGAGCGTGCCGGTGAGCAACGTCGTCGCGATCGGATCGAGCTGGCCCGTCGTAGCGTTGAAGTCGTAGCGCACGACGCGCGGGCTGCCGGAGTTGTTCGAGGCGAGGTACGCGCGGCGACCCGAGGGATCGAGCGCGAGGCCGACGTTCTGGCGCAGGCTCCCCACGCTCGTGCCCGGCTGCAGCAGCCCGAGGCTGTCGAGCGCGTGCACGCTGATCGCCGGGGCGCCGCTCGTGTTGCCGTGGGTGACGAGCACCCACTCGGCGAACGGATGCACCGAGACCGTCTGCGGGTCGGTGCCGCCCGTCGCGTAGGGCGTGAACGGCAGGTCGGTGAGCGTGCCCGTGTTCGAGTCGTATTCGTACTCGTACACGCCGTCGTCGGCGATGCTCGTCGCGTACAGGTGCTCGGTGTGCTGGCGGAACGGCACATGGCCGCGCAGGAAGTCGAAGTCGGCGAGCGCGTGGCCGAGCAGGTGCACGCCGACGCTCGCGTAGCCGAGCTGGCCGTTGCCGGCGATGTCGAGCACCGTCAGGCGACCGTCGGCGAGCGCGACGTAGAGCTGCGTGCCGCGCGGCTCGACCGCGAGGTGCGCGACGTTGTCGAGGCCCGTGAAGGTCGCGGGCGCGAGCGCCGTCGGCTCGCCGTCGTTGACGTCGAGCGAGTACAGCTCGAGCTCGGGGAAGCTCGACGAGCCGACGTACAGGAAGCTCGAGTTGGGCGTGCACGAGAGGCTCACCGAACCGGAGTTCTGCAGCGCGAACGGGCTCCAGGCGAGCGTGGACAGCACGCCCGTGTTCGCATCGATCGAGTAGCCGTGCAGCGTGCCCGTGGTGGCGCTCGCCGCGAACAGCCAGTCGCCGTTGGGACTGACCGTGAGCGTCGTCACGCCCGCGCTCGCGGCCGTGTCGGCGAGCTCCGTGAGCTCGCCGTCGACCGGATCGACCGAGTAGCTCGCGATCGTGCCCGCGCCGCGCTCGGCGACGTACAAGGTCGAGCCGTCCGGCGACGTCGCGAGCTCGCGCGGGTCGGAGGCCGTGGCGACGTACGGGATCGCGAGCGGCGTGAGCACGCCCGTGTCCGGCTCGATGCTCCAGCCGTACAGGCGCGCCGAAGACGTCGTCGCATACAGGAAACGGCCGTCGGGAGTGCAGGCGAGCGAGGCGATGTTGCCGCCGACGCCGCGGGCGGTGGTCGAGCCGGAGAGCTCGTCGCTCTCGAGCTGGATCGGGTGCACGGCGACCGTCGCGCCGCGGGCGACGAACGCGAACGTGCCCCACGGATGCACGCGCACATGGCTCACCCCCGCACCGGAGTACTGCCAGCCGTTGGGGATCAGGTCGCCGCCGGTCTGGCGGCGCCAGAAGTTGTTGAGCGTGCCCGTGCCGGAGTCCGCGACGATCACCCCGCGCGCGTAGGGCGGAACGACGTCGACGTTGAAGACCTGCGAGGTCGCCTGACCGAGGCAGTCGACGGTGGTGACCTCGAACTGCGTGCTCTCGAGCGCGACCGGAACGCCGTCGAGCTCTCCCGTCGCCGGATCGAGCGTGACGCCCTGCGGCAAGCCGCCGCTGGTGACCGAGAAGTTCGAGCCGTTGCCGCTCGACAGGTTGGGCGCGAACTTGCTGCGCACGCCTTGGCCGAGCTCCGTCGGAAGGTCGGGATAGCTGAGTCCAGCGGGAGCGACGGCCTGCACCTCGATCGTGAGGTCGACCGTCGCGAAGCCCTTCGAGTTCGTGCCGGTGACCGTGTAGACGGTCGGGCCCGAGAGCGCGTCCGGCGTGCCGGAGATGACGCCCGTCGCGGGGTCGAGCGTCAGCCCCGACGGCAGCGCAGGCTGGATCGTCCAGCTCGTCGGCGCACCGCCGGAGTACGTCGGCACGTTGCTCGTGATCGCACCGCACGCGTCGTAGGTCGGCGTCGGCGTCGGGTAGATCAGGGTCAGCGGCGCGCGCTTGCCGCCGCCGCTCTTGGTGCAGGCGAAAGCGAGAACGGCGAGGCTGAGGACGAGCGGGAGGAGCTTCACGGTGCGCATGGCGGTCTGGCCCGCGCGTGCGGGCCCTCGTTGGGGACTCGTCCGCACCATCGGCGCCCG
>JABWBL010000397.1 GCA_013360535.1 Planctomycetaceae bacterium | reverse complement strand
GAGCTCCTCGCGTGCGACGAGCTCCTGCGCGGGCAGCGCGAACGCGTGGACCGCCGAGTACGTGACGAGGACCAACGTCGAGTCGTCCCGCGCCACGATCGTGGGGGACTCGCCCTCGACCAGGCGCGCGGGCGGGCCGGCGATGGGTGAAGGCAGAGCCTCCGAGACGACGGAGGGCGGTCCGCTCACCACGCCGCCCACGCGCTCCTGCCGGATCGCGAGCGCGCGATCGAGCTCGGGCAGAAAGCCCACGAAGCTCTCCGGGCCATCCACCGGCCGCTCGCCGAGGAGCTCCCAGCCGAGCTCGTCGCCGTCGCCCTCCACGTCGAGGCGCACGTCGATGATGTTCCACGAGCGACGCCCCTCGACGTCCACGTGCACGAGCTCGGCGACGTTCAGGTGGTCGCCTTGCAGATGACCGCCGTAGTAGTGGAGCCAGACGTCGAGGCCGAGCACCACGAACCGGCTCCTCACGGCGATCGTTCCGTCGTCGGTGAGCGACACGACGGCCGAGCGCGCGCGGTAGGTGCCGGCGTCCGTCCCATCCGGGACCCACGACAGCACGTGGATGGGCCCCCCCGCAGGCGCGCTCCACGCGAGCACCGGGAATCCGACGTGCCCATCGGCGAAGCCGTCGAGCCTGCGCACGAGCTCGAACTCGCCCAGCCGGTTCGGCGCGCCCGCCGCGCTTCCGACGAGCCCGCTCGCTCGCAGCGAGTCGATGCGCCGCCGCAGCTCTCCCGATTGCTCGGGATGCAACCTGCACAACTCCTCGACGACGCCCGTCTCGCCGCTCTCACAACGCTCGAGCACCTGGAACACCAGTTCCTCGAGCAACTCCTCGCGTCGATCCTGCGGCGTCTCCATGGGGGCCCCCGATCCTATCCGCCGCGGCGCCGAGCTCGCGCTGCGTCGCGGCTACACGCGCAAGCGCGAGCTCGGCGCCGCGGATTCGATCTCGGCTTTCTTCGCCTCGAAGCCGGTGCGGCCCATGAGCGCATAAGCGGCGATCTTGCCGGCTTCGACGCCGGGTTGGTCGAAGGCGTCGACGTCGTAGTGCTCGCCCATCAGCGCGACGGCGATCTCGAGGCACTGGATGTACTGGCCGATGGCGTGCGGGTTCACCTTGGGGAAGTGGAAGGTGACACTCGGGCGCTGCGCAGCGGTGAGCGCGACACGCGCGCCGTCGCGTTCGGCGGCGAACAGCTCGTTCAGCGTGCGGTCGCCGAGGTAACGGATCGCCTCGAGGTCCGCGTAGGCGGCCGGGATCGGCACGGAGTAGTCCGAGCGCTCGACCGAGAGCAGCGTGAACCACTTGTCGTGCGGGCCCTCGGTGTAGAGCTGCATCTGGCTGTGCTGGTCGGTGACGCCGAGCGCGCGGATCGGCGTCGGGCCCGCGAACACGTCGACGCCCTTGCGGCTCTGGCGCTTGCCGATCGACTCGGCGAGCAGCTGCGCATACCAGTCCGCGAGCAGCGCGAGCCGCTGGCTGTACGAGAACGTCACGCTCATCGGCTTGCGCTTGCGCGCCTGCATCAGCCACTGGATCGCCGCGTAGACCTGCGCCGGGTTCGAGTGGAAGTCCTCGTTGCGGCAGCGCGCGTCCATGTCGGCCGCACCCTTGAGCACGCCCTTGATGTCGATGCCCGCGAGCGCGAGCGGCACGAGCCCGACCGGCGAGAGCACGCTGAAGCGCCCGCCGACGCCCTCGGGCACGACGAACGACTGGTAGCCCTCGCGGCGCACGATCTCGCGCATCACGCCCTTGGACTCGTCGGTGGTCACGCACAGGTGCTCGACGTGCTCCTTGCGGCCCAGGCGCTCGATCAGCGCCTGCTGGAAGATCAGGAACTGCGACGTGGTCTCGGCCGTCGTGCCCGACTTCGAGATCACGTTGAACAGGCACTCCGACGGATCGAACTGCGCGAGGAACTCGCCGATCAGGTCGGGGTCGATGTTGTCGAGCACGAAGAGCCGCGGCAGCGACTGGCGCGCGCCGAGGTTGTGGTAGGGCGAGTTGAGCGCCTGCTGCAGCGCGATCGTACCCAGCGCCGAGCCGCCGATGCCGCACACCACGATGTTCTGGAAACGCCCGGCCATGCGGTCGGCGTAGTCGAGCACCTGCTCGTGCACGCTCGTCTGGTAGGGCAAGTCCAGCCAGCGCAGGTCCTTCGTGCGCCGCGCCTGCACCGCCGCCAGCGCGATCTTCGACGCCGCCGCGCAATCGGCGAGCTCCGCGCGCGTCAGCCCATGCTCGGGCCCCACGACATCGGCCATCGCATGCGTGTAGTCGAGAACCAGCTGCTCCATGGCGAACTCCTCTTTTGATCGTTGCGGCGTGAGAGCAGCCGAGCCTAACGACGGCGCGCGGCACGGGCCAGAGCCCGCGCCGCGCGCCGGATTTCCCCGCGAGTCCTGTGCTAGTCCCTGCTGCTCTGCGCGCGCAGGATCATGTACAGCAGCTGCATCAGCGACGCGACCAGCGCCGCGACATAGGTCATCGCCGCCGCGTTAAGCACGCGCCCGACGCCTTCTTCTTCCTCGAACGACGAGACGATGCCCGTCGACACGAGCACCGCTCGCGCGCGCTTCGAAGCGTCGAACTCCGTCGGCAGCGTCACGAGCTGGAACAGCACGACGCCGGAGAACAGTGCGATGCTGAGCCACATCAGCCCGGACAGGTTCATGATCGCGCCGAGCACGAACGGCAGGTACCACAGGGCCGAGCCGTACTGCACGACGGGCACGAGCTTCGAGCGCAGCGTGAGCGGCCCGTAGTTCGCCGCGTGCTGCAGCGCGTGGCCGGCCTCGTGGGCCGCGACCGCGACCGCCGACACCGACGCGCCGTCGTACACGTCCGGCGAGAGCCGCAGCGTGCGCGTGGTCGGGTCGTAGTGGTCGGAGAGGAAACCCTGATGGCGCTCGACCGAGAGGCCGGGCAGCCCGCTCGCGCGCAACACCGCCGCGGCCGCCTCGGCGCCGCTCATGCGCGACGAGACGCCGACGCGCTGGTACTTGGCGAAGGTCGACTTGACCTTCCACTGGGCCCACAGGCTGAACGCGAGGGCGGGAAGGGTGAGCAGCAGGTAGAGGGGGTCGAAGATCATGGAGGTGGTCGTCGTTCCGAGGGCTCCGCGGACCGCGACGGCGGCCGGGGAACGCTCTCGAACGGGCCGAGAGGATTCGTTCAACCGGGGTCGGAAATCAAGCGCCCGCCGCTCCCGCACCCCTTTCCGGGCCCCGCGCGGGCAGCTTCGCACCGGAAATTGGACCATCACGAGAGAGTTGGGGTAGCCTTCCGACGCACGCGAGCCTCTCCCCCACGCGCGCCTCCCACCACGCACCATGACCGAGCGCGACTCCCTACCGCCGGGCCCCGAGTTCCTGAAGATCGGCGACTTCGCCCGCATCGCCGGCACCAACCTGCGCACGCTGCGCTACTACGAGGAGCTCGGTCTCCTCCAGCCGGCGCACCGCAGCCAAGGTGGCTTCCGCTACTACCGCGAGACGGACCTGCACCGCCTCAACATGATCCGCGACCTGCAGGAGCTCGGCCTGCATCTCGATCGCATCCGCGAGCTGATGGCGACGCGCGAGAACGCCGCCGACCGTCCGCTGTACTTGAAGCGCGTGCGCGAGGCCCTGGCGGAACAGGATCGTTTGCTGAAGGAGCGCATCGCCGCGCTCGAGGAGCAGCGCACGCGCCTCGCCGCCGCGACCTGCAAGCTGACCGACTGCGAGGGTTGCCGCGTGATGCCCGCCATGGGCAACAACTTCTGCGAGCCGTGCGTGATCACCGGCGAACCCCTGCCCGCCAAGGTCAGCGCGCTCTTCTAGGAACTTGCGGCGCGCCGTCCGCGGCCGCCCACTGGCCGTGACGCTGTACTTCGACAACAACGCGACCACCGCCCCCGCGCCCGAGGTGCTCGCGGCGATGTGGCCCTATTTTGCCGAGCATTTCGGCAACGCCTCGAGCCTGCACAGCCACGGCGAGGCGGCGGCGAAGGGCATTGCGGCGGCGCGCGCTGCGCTCGCGCGGCTCGT
>JABWBL010000396.1 GCA_013360535.1 Planctomycetaceae bacterium | reverse complement strand
TGTCCTCGCCGTGGTCGCCCAGACCCTCGCCGTGGTCGCCGACGACGAGCAGGCTGCCGCGCTCGAGGAAACCCTCGTCGCGCAGCTGCTCGACCAGCCGCGCGAGCTCCGCGTCGAGGCTCGCGACCTCGCCGTGGTACGGGCTCCCGCCCGCCTGCGCGACGAACCGTGGCGCGGCCGCATAGGGCGCGTGCGGATCGAACAGGTGCACCCACAGGAAGAACGGCCGACGGTGATCGCGCTGGGAGAGCCACGCGCGCGCGTCGAACAGCACCTCCCCCGCGGGCCGGTCGCTGATCTGCCCCGTGACCCTGCTCGACTCCTCGTCGGGTTGCGTCCAGGTCTCGAATCCCTGCGCGATGCCGTAGTCGTGGTCGAGCGCCAGCGCGCCGACGAAAGCGGCCGTCTGGAAGCCCGCGTGCGCCGCACGTTCGGCGAGCGTGTCCGCGGCGGCCGCAAGCCGCGCCGGACCGTTCGCGCGCACCCCGTGGCGCGGCGGATAGAGCCCGGTGAACATCGACGAATGCGCCGGAAGTGTCAGCGGCGCCACCGTGTGCGCGTTGGTGAAGCGCACGCTCTCGGCGCACAACGCCTCGAGCACCGGAGCGATCTCGCGCGTGCCCCCGAAGGCCGTGAGGACGTCGGCTCGTGTGGTGTCGAGCGTGATGAGCACGACCGAGCGGGCGTCGGGCGACGGGCTCTCGCCGCACGAGGCTGCCAGCGCGACGACGATCGCGAGCGCACGCAACGGAGTCTTGGCCATCATCGGTCTCGAGGACGAGCGGAACCCCGGAGCGATCGGAAGGTCCCGCGTCAGTTGGGCTTCGCCCGGACCTTCACGGTCTCGCCGACGTAATTCATCGTCGCACGCAGGCCGTCGTAGTCGCGGTGCTTCAGGCGCACCCAGGCATTGCCCATGTATCCGGATCCGACCGGCTGCGTCGACGATCCGGGGGGCGGCAGGTGGCAGTCGATGATGTGCGAGCCGAGCCGGTCCTGCACGCGGTCCATGCCCTCGTAACGGGTGATGCGGCCGTCGCACTCCGGGCGCAGCGCGATCATGCCGCCGGCGAAGGCGCGCGACGGCGCCTTCTCGGTGCGCTTGTGGCACACGGCGAAGGCCCACTCGCGGTACAGGTCGAACTCGTTGATCGCCGAGTAGATGTCCCACACGCGCACGCCCGGCGGGCGGCAGCCGATCTCGGAGAACTTCAGGCCCTTGGGTCCGAAGAACCACTCCATGTGCGTCGCCGACGTGCCGATGCCGAGCGCCTGGATGACCTTCTGGCCGAGCGCCTTCAGCTCGGCGTACTCGGGCACGTCCATGCGGTTGGTGACGCAGATCTGCGGCGAGATCCAGCGCGTGCGCATCGCCTCGAGCACGTTGGGGTAGTAGTGCGAGATGAAGTCGTGCTTCACCACGCCGTCGATCGTGAGCGTGTCGTAGAAGCCCTCGTGGCCCTCGATGTACTCCTCGACGGCCGTCGGGTTGCCCTTGTCGAGCCCGCACTCGCGCATCGCGTTCTCGAGCTGCTCCTTGTCGTCGACCTTGTACGTGCCAGCAGCGCCCGCGGCCGCACGCGGCTTGAGGATCAGCGGGAAGCCGTGCTGCTCGGCGAACTTGCGCGCATCGTCGGCGGATTCCGCACCGGTCGAGGCCGCGCAGGGCACGCCCGCGGCGCGCAGCGCTTCCTTCATCGCCGGCTTGTCGCGGCACAGGAACGCGGTGCGTTCGCTCGTGCCGGGGATCGAGCAGGCCTCGCGCACGCGCGCGACGGGCAGGATGTGCGCCTCGACCGTGCACTCGAGCAGGTCGACCCACTCGCGCGCCTGGCAGCGCCGCACGGTGTCGAGCAGCGCGCGCTCGTCGGTCACCGAGCGCACCTGCTCGTAGCGGTACAGCCAGTGCTTCAGGTCGCTGTCGAGCGCCTCGGGCGACGACTCGCCGATGCCGGTGACACGCGCGCCGATCGAGTGGAGCGCGCGGACGAACTCGCGCTGGTTCTTGGGGAAGGCGGGTTCGACGAAGAGGACGTGCACGGTGGGAAATCCTTGGGTTTGCCGCGCTTTTCAGCGCGGAGGGGTGAGCTTCCGGTAGAGCGCGACGTATTCGTCGACGCGGCTCTCCCAGGAGAAGTCCTGCGCCATCCCGTTCTGCACGAGCCGCGCCCACGCGCCTTCGTCGCGCCACGTCTCGAGCGCACGCTCGAGCGCGCCGAGCAGGGCCTCGGGCTTGAACTCGTCGAACAGGAAGCCGGTGCCGGTGCCGTCGGCGGCGTTCCACGGGCTGACCGTGTCCGCGAGGCCGCCCGTGCGGCGCACGATCGGCACGCTGCCGTAGCGCTGGCTGTACATCTGGTTGAGCCCGCAAGGCTCGTAGCGCGACGGCATCAGGAACATGTCCGAGCCGGCCTCGATCAGGTGCGCGAGCGCGTTGTCGAAGCCCGACTGGAAAGCGACTTTCTTCGGGAAAGCGCCGGAAAGCCAGCGGAAGTAGTTCTCGTAGCGCTCGTCGCCCGAGCCGAGCACGACCAGGCGCAGGTCGACCTTGTGCAGCAGCACCGGCAGGATGTCGGGCAGGAGCTCGAGCCCCTTCTGCACCGTCAGGCGCGACACGACGCCCAACAGGGGTGCCCGCGCGTCGAAGGGCAGGTTGAAGCGCTCGCACAGCGCCTTCTTGTTGAGGTCCTTGCCGCGCAGGTCGCGCGCATGGAACGGCTCGGGGATCAGCGCGTCCTTGCGCGGGTTCCACTCGTCGTAGTCGACACCGTTGACGATGCCGAAGAGCGAATCGGCGCGCTGGCGCAGCAGGGCCTGCAGCCCCATGCCGTGCTCGTCACCTTGGATCTCGCGCGCGTACGTGCGGCTGACGGTCGTGAGCGCGTTGGCGTACAGGATGCCGGTCTTGAGGAAGTTGACGCGGCCCTCGTTCAGGTCCTCCTGATAGAGGAAACGCCGCTCGCCCTCGAGCGAGAGCTCCTTCAGCGCATCCGCGCCGACCACGCCCTGGTAGCCGATGTTGTGGATCGTCAGCACGGTGCGCGTGCGCGCGAAGAGCTTGTCCCAGGCGTACAGCGTGCGCAGGTACAGCGGGATCAGGCCCGTGTGCCAGTCGTTGCAGTGCACGATGTCCGGCGCCCACTGCGTCCACTGGCAGCTCTCGAGCGCCGCGCGCGACAAGAGCGCGAAGCGCACGTGCTCGTCCTGATCCTGCGTGTAGATGCCCTCGCGGTCGAAGAGCTCCGGGCAGCGCACGAACCACACCAGCGGCCCGCCCTTCGACAGGCGTCCCGTCGAGATCGAGTACCAGTAGGTGCGCTCCCCCATCTTCATGGGGATGTCCTGCAGGACCGCCACGGGCTCGAGGTCGACCTGCCCACGCACGCGCCGGTACAGCGGCATGAAGAGCCGCACGTCGTGGCGCTTGCGGTGCAGGTAGCGGGCGAGCGCGGCGCTGACGTCGGCGAGTCCGCCGGTCTTGGCGTAGGGCGCGACCTCCGAAGAGACGAGGGCGATCTTGAGCGGGTCCATCGCGGTTGGGACGCGAATCGTACCGAGGGGGTCTGCTATCCTCCACGCCGCAATGGTTCGAGTCGTCTTCGTCGCCCCCTACGCCGCCGACACCACGTTGCGCTTCGCGCGTGCCGCCGCTGAACTGCCGGGCGTGCGCTTCGCGCTGATCACGCAGGAGCCGCCGGAGCGCTTCCACTCGGAGTTCGGCGCCCGTCTGGCCGGCATCCGGCGCGTCAAGGACGCGTTCGACGCCAAGGAACTGGCCGCGGCGACCCGCTCGCTGGCCAAGGAGCTCGACGGGCAGCCCGAGCGCCTGATCGGCGTGCTCGAGCAGCTGCAGGTGCCGCTGGCGGAGGTGCGCGAGCAGCTCTCGATCCGCGGAATGGACGTCAACGAGGCGCGCAACTTCCGCGACAAGTCGCGCATGAAGGACGTGCTGCGCGCGAGCGGCCTGCCCTGCGCGCGCCACCGGCTGTGCTCGAACGCGGCCGAGGCGCTCGACTTCGCGCGCGCCACGGGCTTCCCGCTGGTC
>JABWBL010000395.1 GCA_013360535.1 Planctomycetaceae bacterium | reverse complement strand
TGGCGCGGGCGGTCGAGCGGGGCACGGTCACGCTCGCCTTCGGCGCCGAGCCGACGCCGGACTCACGGGGCGAGGCCGTGCTCGAGCGGCGTTTCGAGCTCGTGCGCGACGATGGCACTCGCGCCGTGCGCTGGGTGTTCCGCGGGGACGAGTTGTGGGAGGTCGAGTGGGCCGCCGGGGGACTGGTGGGGCGCCGCGTCGCTCGCCCGGGCTACGAGGAGCGGGTCGGCCGGTGCGCCGCGCCGGGATCCGTCGACCCGCTCGAACGCTGAGACGTGCGCCAACCCCGGTCCCAGTGAAAAGGTCCGGTCAAGAGCACCCAGTTGCTCTTGGACACGGGGGACTTTGCGCCGCACCATGGGTTCCTCCCTGCCCGGCTGGCGTCGCATCCGCCGCCGCGCCGTCCTCGAAGAGCCCCCAGCACGATGCCGTCCAAATTCCGCATCCGCGGCGCGCCGCGCCGTACCCTGCTCACCCTCCTGATCCTGGGGGGGACGCTCGGCTGCGCCTCCACGCCCGAGGAGGCCCGCGCCGAGGCGGACGAGCTCGCCTACCGGATCCTCGAGGAGCGGCGCGAGCAGCTCGCGCTGGGGGAGGCTTCCTTCACGATCGAGACGTCCGAGGACAGCCTGCGCCGGCGGCTCCTGCGCGGGGAGGCGATCGAGCCGGTGCGCATCGTCGACGTGCTCCAGATCGCCGCCGACAACAGCCGCGACTACCAGCGCCGCAAGGAAGACCTGTACCTCGCCGCACTCGACCTGACTCTCGAGCAGTTCCGATTCCAGTGGCAGGGCGACGGCAGCGTCTCGTCGATCCTGAACGGCGATGTCGACGGTGCGGGCACGACGACCACGACGGGCTCGGCGGGGCTCTCGCGCCTGCTCGGCACCGGCGCGCAGGTCGTGTCGAGCATGGGGCTGTCGCTCGCGCGCTCGCTCTCGACGGGCGACTCGTGGTCGGTGGTCGGGACGCCGTTCGTCAGCGTCTCGCAGCCGCTCCTGCGCGGCTTCGGCTCGCGCATCGTGCGCGAGAGCCTGACGCAGTCCGAGCGCACCGTGATCTACGAGCTGCGCGAGTTCGAGCGCTTCCGGCGCACGTTCGCGGTCGACACGTTCTCGCGCTACATCCAGCTCCTGCGCACCGGCGACCAGGTCAAGAACGAGCGCGTCAACATGGCGAACCTGACCGTGCTGCGCGAGCGCAACGAGGCGCTCGCCGAGGCCGGTCGCCAATCGGACATCCAGACCGACCAGGCGCGCCAGAACGAGCTCGCCAGCGAATCGCGCCTGATTTCGGCCGTCGAGCGCTACGGCACGGCCCTGGACGACCTCAAGTTCGAGCTCGGCCTGCCGATCGAGGCCGAACTGGAGCCGGTCGCGAGCGAGCTGTACGAGCTCGCGATCGACGACACGCTGCTCGTCGACGAGACCGTCGCGGTCGCCGTCGGCCTCGCGTTGCGCCTCGACTACCAGACGGTGCTCGATCAGCTCACCGACTCCGAGCGCCGCCTCAACATCGCGGCCGACAACCTGCGCGCGCGGCTCAACGTCACGGCCTCGAGCTCGATCGTGTCCGAGGACGGCGAGCCGTTCGAGTTCTCCAAGCGTGACCTCGACTGGACGCTGCGTGCGGACCTGACGCTGCCGATCCAGCTGATCGCGGAGCGCAACGCCTACCGCGAGGCGCTGATCACGGTCGAGCGCGCACGCCGCTCGGCCGAGCAGCTCGCCGACCAGATCACCGGCGACTTGCGCGCCAGCCTGCGCCAGGCGCGCACGCGTCGCAAGACGGTCGACATCCAGAACAACGCCGTGTTGCTCGCCGAGCGGCGTGTCGAGAGCGCGACCCTGAGCCTCGAGGCCGGTCGCGCGACCACGCGTGACATCCTCGAAGCCCAGCAGGCCCTCGTCGACGCGCGCAACGCGCTCACGACGGCGCGCGTCGACTACTTCCTGTCGCAGCTCGCGCTGTGGCGCGACATGGAGCTCCTGCGAGTGCGGCCCGAGGGCATCGGGTTCGCGCGCGAGGAGCTCGACGCGGCCGTGATCGCGCTCGGCATGCCGATGCAGGCGCGCCCGACGGAAGAGACCGCGCCCGAAGGCGAAGACACCGAACAGGGCCAGGGTGACGGCGGGCAGGACCAGCCCAGCGATCCCCAGCCGGACCAGCAGAAGGACCTCCGATGAGCCAGTTCCGATCCATGCGCCGCAATCCCGCGAGCCTGCCGCGCAACGCCGGCATGAAGGCCCTCCCGCTCGTGCTCACCGTGGCCGCGATCGGTGGGGGACTGTGGTTCCTCGGCGACAAGGCCGGCTGGTTCGAGAAGGAGCAGCAGACGAAGGTCGAGGGCGCGACGGTGCAGCGCGGGCCCTTGCGCATCAGCGTGATCGAGCGGGGCAACCTGCGCGCCGCCGACGCCGTCAGCATCAAGAACGAGATCGAGGGCAACTCGACGATCCTGTGGATCATCCCCGAAGGCACGGTGGTCAAGGAGGGCGACCTGCTGGTCGAGCTCGACACCTCGCAGCAGGTCGACAAGCGGCTGGCGCAGGAGATCAGCGTGCGCAACGCCGACGCGGCCTACGTCAAGGCGCAGAAGAACTACGAGATCCAGAAGAGCCAGAACGACAGCGACATCAAGAAGGCCGAGCAGAACCTGCTGTTCGCCGAGAAGGACCTCGAGAAGTTCGTCGCCGATCAGGGTGAGGCCACCAACCAGCTCGCCAAGGCGCAGGAACAGATCACGCTCGCCGAGGAGCAGTACTCGCAGGCGGAGACCAAGCTCAACTGGTCGCGCCAGCTCTACGAGAAGGGCTTCCTCACCAAGACCGACCTCGACGCGGACGACCTCGCGGTGCGCCGCGCGGGCATCCAGCGCGAGTCGGCGAAGCGCGAGCTGGGGTTGCTCAAGAGCTACCAGCTCGAGCGCGACCGCATCAAGCTGCAGGGCGGCCTCGAGGAGGCGCACCGCGAGCTCGAGCGCGTCAAGCTGCAGGCGGCGGCGAAGATCGTCGACTACGAGGCCGACATGCGCACGCGCGAGGCGCAGCTGAAGCTCGAGCAGGAGAAGCTCGACAAGCTCGTCACGCAGATCTCCAAGGCCAAGATCCGCGCGCCCAAGCCGGGCATGGTCGTGTACGCGCAGCTCGAGCAGAACCGCATGGGCCAGAGCCAGCCCATCCAGGAAGGCACGAGCGTGCGCGAGCGCCAGGAGATCATCACGATCCCCAACGCCGCCGGCATGGTGGCGCAGGTCTCGCTGCACGAGTCGGTGCTCAAGCAGGTGACGGTCGGCCAGGGCTGTCTCGTCAAGGTCGATGCCCTCGGCGCCCGCGAGTTGCGCGGCCGCGTCTCCTTCGTCGCGGTGCTGCCCGACCAGAACTCCTGGTTCTCCAACCCCAACACGCGCCTGTACCGCACCGAGGTGCAGATCCTCGACAGCAACCCGGAGATGCGTCCGGGCATGAGCTGCGCGGTCGAGGTGCTCGTCGAGGACATCCCCGAGACGCTGTACGTGCCCGTGCAGGCGATCTTCCGCTCCGGCGGCGACCAGCTGTGCTTCGTGCCGAAGGCCGGCACGGTGAGCCGTTCGCCGCTCACCGCGCGACCGATGTAACTGTCGTTCACATACACCTTGTGCGTCGAGCCCGCGAGGACGAGCGGTTGCGGGGACTCGTTGGTCAGCCGCAGCGTGAGCTCCAGGCTGGTTTCGAGCATCGTGCTCGGCAGGGGGCGCACGCCGACCACGCTCAGGGCGAGCGACGGCGCCGGCCCGAGCGTGGCACAGCCGGGAAGGAGCGAAGCCAGGAAGACGGCGGCCGAAACCGCCGCCCGGCGCAGACCGCGGGAAGAGCTCATGCGACGAAGCGTGGCGGGAAGCCCCGCCTCCCGCCACTCTTCGTTGCGCCTCACGCCGCGACGCGCCGCAGGCCGGGCAGCAGCTCGGAACGCACGAGATCGCGGCACAGGTCGGCGATCACGCCGTCGGCCGCCTCTTCAAACGCGCGTTGCAGTCCCCAGCGACCGTAACCGCCCAGCCAGCGCGGCAGGC
>JABWBL010000008.1 GCA_013360535.1 Planctomycetaceae bacterium | reverse complement strand
GGTGCTCGCGGGCGAGGGCGGGCCGGCGCGTTGTGCGGCGCTGATGGCGGCGGCGATCGTGCTCAAGGCCGCTGGCAAGGCGCCCACGGTGGCCGAAGGCGTGTCGATCGCGACCGAAGCGCTCGATTCTGGCGCCGCGAGCCGCGTGATCGAGAAGCTGCGGAGCCTGGGGTAGGGGCGCCATGGCCAGCGAGCTCTTCCGCGAGCACAACTGGTCGAGCCGCCCGATCCGCGACCTCGGCCTGAAGATCGAAGGCACGCGCCTCGAGCCGGCCGTGGCCGAGTTCCAGCGTGAGCTCGACGCGCTCGGCCTGCGCGTGCGGCCGCGGCTGTACCTGTCGACCGAGTGGGGCGTCGTCACCGGCACGATCGCGATCGCGATCCCGTTCTATCTCGCCGAGGAGCCGCTCGCCGACCTGCACGCGCAGAAGGGGCAGATGCTCGAGGGCGAGAGCCGGCGCGAGCTCCTGCGCTACCTGCGCCACGAGTTCGGGCACGTCGTCAACTACGCCTACAAGCTCTACGACGACGGCGACTGGGTGCGGCTCTTCGGGCCGATCACGCAGCCGTACCTCGAGGATTACAGGCCTTCGCCGTTCAGCCGCCGCTACGTGCGGCACCTGCCGGGCTGGTACGCGCAGAAGCATCCCGACGAGGACTGGGCCGAGACCTTCGCGGTCTGGATGACGCCGGGGCTCGACTGGCGCGAGGAGTATTCGGACCAGCCGCAGGCGCTCGCGAAGCTCGAATACTGCGACCGGACGATGTCCGAGCTGCGCGAGCGCGACCCGCTGGTGGTCGAGGCGACGGCGGACGAGGACGTCGGCGAGCTCGTGTACTCGGTCGAGGAGTACTACGGCCACATGGCGCAGCCCGAGGGCGAGTTTCCGCACGGGCTCGACGGCGCGCTGCGCTCGATCTTCGAGGAGCTCGCACCTGACGCGGACCACGCGGGCCGCCCGGCCTCGGCGCTGATCCACTCGCTCGAGCGCGAGCTGATGGCCTACGTCTTCCGCTGGACCGGGCATTTTCCCGAGCGCACCCGCGCGCTCGTGCGGCACCTCGCGGCGCGCGCGGACGAGCTCGGCCTCGCGTTCGAGCCCGCGCGCGAGCACCAGGCCTCGCTCGCGCTGACGACCTTCATCGCCGCGCTCGCGATGAACCACGTGCATCAGGGCAGCTACCTGCCCTGACGTTCCTCGAGCGCGAGGCTTGGCAAGCGCGGCCGCGCGCGGAATGCTCGCGGCACGATGAAACGCCTCGCCCTACTCGCCGTCGCGCTCTGCTTCGCCTGCGCCGTCCCTTCGAGCGACCGTTCGACGCGAACCGCAGCGACGCCCGTCGCTCCGACGCCGGTCGAGTTCGTCCAGCCGCCGTCCGTCACCGACGACCCGAACTGGAAACCCGCGGAGAGCAAGCTGTGGACGCGCTGGGGGCGCGAGGTCACGCCGCAGAACGCGTGGCGCGAGTACCCGCGGCCGACGCTCGTGCGCTCGAGCTGGAGCAACCTCAACGGCCTGTGGAGCTACGCCATCACCGCGAGCGACGTGCAGCCTTCGTCGCGCTGGGACGGGACGATCCTCGTGCCGTTCCCGCCGGAGAGCGCGCTCTCGGGCGTCGGGCGCACGCTCAAGCCGAACGAGCGCTTGTGGTACCTGCGGCCCTTCGAGGTTCCGACGGCATGGAGCGGACAGCGGCTGCTCCTGCATTTTGGCGCCGTCGACTGGCGCGCGCGCGTGTTCGTCAACGGCCGCGAGGCGGGCTCGCACTCGGGCGGTTACGACCCGTTCTCGCTCGACATCACGGAGCTCGTGGGTCCGAACTTGACCAACCTGTTGTCCGTCGTCGTCGAGGACGGCACGGATTCCGCGGGACAGCCGCGCGGCAAGCAGGTGCTCGCCCCCAACGGCATCTGGTACACGCCGACGAGCGGCATCTGGCAGACGGTTTGGCTCGAGCCCGTGCCGCAGGTGCACCTCGAGAGGCTGCGCGTTCACGCGAGCGCGGGCGGCCACCTCGCCGTCGATCTCGACGTGCGCGGCGTCGCGGCGAAGGCGGAGCTCGAGGTGCTCGGCCTCGACGGCAAGGTGCTCGCGAAGGCCGAGAGCGCGAACGGGCGCCTCGAGCTCGACGTCGTCGGCCATCGCACGTGGTCGCCTGCGGATCCGGCGCTGCACGGCCTGCGCGTGCGCCTCGTCGACACCAACGGCGCGACGCTCGACGAAGTCGCTAGTTACTGCGGCTTCCGCGACATCGCCGTGCTTCCCGACGCGCGCGGAGTGCGTCGCATCGCGCTCAATGGCGAGGCGCTGTTCCAGTTCGGCCCGCTCGACCAAGGCTTCTGGCCCGATGGCCTCTACACGCCGCCGTCGGTCGACGCGATGCGTTTCGACATCGACGCGGTGCTCCGCATGGGCGGCAACATGCTGCGCAAGCACGTCAAGGTCGAGCCGGAGCTCTTCTACTGGCTGTGCGATTCGATGGGCGTGCTCGTGTGGCAGGACATGCCGAGCGGCAACTGCGATCAGGCGGGCTGGCGCTCGAACTTCGAGGCCGAGCTGCGCGAGCTCGTCGCCGACCGCGGCCACCATCCGTCGATCGTGATGTGGGTGCCGTTCAACGAAGGCTGGGGCCAGCACGACACCGAGCGCATCACGCGCTTGACCGCGAACCTCGATCCGACGCGCCTGGTCAACAACGCCAGCGGCTGGACCGACAAGAACGTCGGCGACGTGATCGACATCCACGCCTACCCCGGGCCGGGCATGGCGCCGGTGGAGAGCGTGCGCGCGAGCGTGCTCGGCGAGTTCGGCGGTCTCGGGCTGCCGCTCGAGGGCCACACGCTGCTCGACAAGGACAACTGGGGCTACAAGAGCTACGCGACGAAGCCGGAGCTCGAGGCCGCGTACCTCGAGCTCGTCGCGCGCCTGCCGGAGCTCATCGGCGAAGGCCTCTCTGCCGCGGTCTACACGCAGACCACCGATGTCGAGATCGAGGTCAACGGCTGGCTCACGTACGACCGCGCCGTGTGGAAGATCGATCCCGAACGCGCCGCGAAGGCGACCAGGGTCATTCACGAGCCGCCGCCGGTGACGCACGTGCTCGTGCCGCACGCGGGGCACGGGACGCCGGGCGAGTGGCGCTACACGATCGCAGATCCGCGCGAGGGCTGGGAGAAGCCCGAGTACGACGACAGCGGCTGGATGCGCGGTCGCGCGAGCTTTGGCACCGACACCACGCCCGGTGCGAAGGTCGGCACGCGCTGGCAGTCGTCGTACATCTGGCTGCGGCGCACGTTCGAGCTCGAGAGCGTGCCTGCGAACGTGCGGCTCTCGCTCCACCACGACGAGGACGTGCAGGTGTGGATCAACGGCGTGCTCGCGCTCGACCGCAAGGGGTACACGACGGGTTACGTCACGGCTCCCATCACGCGCGAGGCGCTCGCGGCGCTGCGGCCGGGCCGGAACGTGCTCGCGGTTTCCTGCCGCCAGACCGGCGGCGGCCAGAACATCGACGTCGGGCTCGTCACCGTCGAGTGACGCGCTTCCCGTCCGCGCCGTTTGCGGCGCGGCGCAAACGGCAGGTGAGAGCCCCTCGTTCGACGGGCGCTCACTCGCGGATGCCGAGGCGCTCGACCGCGAGGTCGACGATCTCGTTGACGAGCTGCACGAAGCTCATCCCCGCCACGCGCGCGGACATCGCGAATTCGCTGTCCTTCTCGAGGTAGCAGCTCGCGTTCACCTCGAGCACGTAGATCTCGCCCGAGGGCGTGAGCCGCATGTCGACGCGACCGTAGTCGCGCACGCGCAGCGCGCGGAACGCGTCGAGCGCGACCTTCTGCAGGCGCGCCTTCAGCTCATCCGGCAGGTCCGCCATCACCGCGTTCGTGCCCTTGTACTCGGCGCTGCGCGTGTTCCACTTCGCGCGGCTCGACATGATCTTCGGCCCGTCCTCGGGGAAGCCCGAGAAGTCGATCTCGACCGGCGGCAGCGCCATCGGCATCGAATTGCCGAGCACGCCGACGTAGATCTCGCGGCCGTCGATGTACTCCTCGACCAGCGCCGCGTCCCCGATCTTGTCGTGGATCGTGATGATGCGCTTCATCATGTCGCGGAAGTTGTCGACCAGCGCGTCCTTGCCGATGCCGATCGAGGAATCCTGCCGCAGCGGCTTCACGAACAGCGGCATGCGCAGGTTGCCGCCGGTCTCGAAGTCGGAGTCCTGCGAGAAGACCGCGAACTCCGGGTACTTGATCTTGTCGAAGGCGAGCAGCTTCTTCGTGAGCGCCTTGTCCTGCTGCAGGTAGAACTCGCCCGGCCCGCCGCCGGTGTACTTCAGCCCGAGCAGGTCGAGCACGCCGACGATGCCGATCGCGCCGAAGATGTGGTCGCCGAAGCTCTCCGAGATGTTGAAGACGAGCTCCGGCTTCGCCGCCTGCAGGTCGTCGATCAGCTTCTTGAGGTCGTTGCGAACGCCGACGAGCACCGTCTCGTGGCCGCCGTCCTCGAGCGCGGCAGCCACCTGATCGGCGACGGGGTCGTGATCCTCGGGTCGCTCGGACCACTGATCGATGAGGACGGCAATGCGCATGCAGCACCTGCACTCTACCCTCCCGCGCGCCTTGATCCGAGGGTGCGCCCGACGCCGCGTTATCCTTGAGCGCCGTGAAGCTCGACTTCTCCTGGCGTTTCGATGGCTGGTTCGACGCGCTGCCGCGCTCTCCCACCGACGACGGTCGCGTGATCCGCTGCGTCGTTCGCACAGGGCCTGGTGAGCGCGCGACGCCGCCGTTCCTCGACCTCTCCCCCGGTGCCGGCGTCGCCGGTGATTCCTGGCCCGTGCATCCGCACAGCGCGCCCGAGAGCGAGGTCTCGCTCATCAACATCCACGTCGCCCGCGCCGTCGCCGACGGTGACGAGTCCCGCACGCCGCTCACCGGCGACAACCTGCAGGTCGACCTCGACCTCTCCGAGGCCAACCTGCCGCCGGGCACGCGCCTTTCGATCGGGACCGCGGTCCTGCTCGTCTCCAACTTCCCTCACCGCCCCTGCCGCAGCTTCATCGCGCGGTTTGGAGAGCTCCACACCAAGCGCGTAGCTCGCGCCTTCCGGACCGGCAAACGCGGCCGCGGCGTCCTCTGCACCGTCGTTCAGGCTGGGCGCATCACCGTCGGCGACCCCATCCGCGTCTCGCGGCCGGTGGCGGGCGCGTAGCGCGGCGTCGGCTCAGTCGACCGGGACAACGTCGAGACCGCGGAGCTTCAGATCCTGCAGGATGCGTGCGACTCTCTCAGTTGTCACGACGATGTTGGGGTTGTAGTCCAAGGTGAACAAGTCAGATCCGTCCCAGCGTGTCGTGTCGACGGACAGCACCTCGGGATCTGGGAATCCCACCAGCCCACAGATTCTGCACTCTATCGAGGACTCTGGGTCGGTGCCTTTCCTCCACGCGTGTCCGGCGACAACGAGTTCCCACAATTTGAGCGTTCCGCACTCCTTGCCGAGCAAGACTTCTGAGAAGGAGAGTCCCGTTACTTGCGCGCCCTCCAGGGCGTCACGTACGCGCGCCGTGACCCAGAAACGACCAGGGAACGGAATGGCGACATCCCCTTTCATCGGCTTCACGCATCGCCCCATCGGCGGGCCGACGGTGGCCCCCGGGAGCACACGATCAATGGAGACTCCGAGTTTCTTCGCCCACGAGGCGCGACGCTTTCTCCACGCCGCAACGGGCAGCGGCTCAGGGCTCTTGAACTCGGACGAGTTGGCGGGAAGCGGCACACGAATTCGAGCTGTCCACACCGAAACCCAACAATCACGGCATGCGATCGCCGGTATCCGATAGGGCTCTCGAACTACCAACGGCCGGTCATTGGCGCGTTGCCCGCGTGAGTTCCGAGGAACGCTCAACTTGAAAAAGCGCATGATTCCTAGAGGATATCGGCAAGACCGCGCCGGTACCGACCCAGAGCAATTTCTTCTGCGAACGACGGGCGGAGGCGGCGTTGCCGGCGACGGAGGCCGTTCGCAGAGAGAAATTGCTCAGGCTCGGGGGGCGCTCACTTCAGGTCGAAGAGCAGGAACTCGGAGGGTTCCAGCGCGGTGATCTCGAGCTTGCGTTCGGCGGTGGCGGAGGCGCCGTCGCCGGCGGAGAGTTCGAGGCCGTTGAGGCGGACCTTGCCGCGGGCGAGCTGGAGCCAGGCGTGGCGGCCGGGGGCGAGCTCGTGGGTGACGGTCTTGTCCTTGTCGAGCAGCGAGCCGTAGATCGTTGCGTCGGCGTGGATGGTGAGGGCGCTGCCCGTGGGTTCGCGGGTGGCGAGGAGGCCGAGCTTGTTGCGGCGCTCGGTCTCGGGGATCGGCTTCTGCTCGTACTCCGGGTTGGTGCCGGAGCGCTCGGGCAGGATCCAGATCTGGAGCAGGTGCAGCGGGTCGGTGCGCGAGGGGTTGAACTCGCTGTGCTGGACGCCTCGGCCGGCGCTCATGCGCTGCAGTTCGCCGGGGCGCAGGACCTCGCCGCTGCCGAGGCTGTCCTTGTGCTCGATCGCACCGGACAGGACGTAGGTGACGATCTCCATGTCGCGATGGCCGTGGGTCGGGAAGCCGCCGCCGGGGGCGACGATGTCCTCGTTGATGACGCGCAGGCCGCGGAAGCCCATGTGCGCGGGGTCGTAGTAATCGGCGAAGGAGAACGTGTAGTGGGTGTCGAGCCAGCCGTAGTCGGCGTGGCCACGGTCGGCGGACTTGCGGAGCGTGATCATGGTTCTTTCCTGATGTTGGAGCCCGAGACTAGCGAGCGAGGACCGGCGCGGGGCTCTTCCGCAGCAGGTGTTCGAGAGAGAACTGGCCAGCACCCGTGAGGGCGAGGGCGATCGAGGAGGCGAGCATCACGAGCGCGAACTCCATGCCGCCTTGGGCGACGTCGAAGCCTGAGCGGTGCACGGTCAGGATCGCGACGAGCATGTTGAAGGCGAGCGGGACGCTCGCGAGGCGCACGCCGACGCCGGCGAGCAGCGCGAGGCCGCCGAGGAGCTCGGTCAGCGCCGCGAGCCACGCGCTCACCGCGGGCAACGGCACGCCGAGCGAAGCGAGGAAGCCGGCGAAACCGTCGACTCCATGCTCACCGAAGACCTTGCCCCAGCCGTGGTAGACGAACACGGCGCCGGCGGCGAGGCGCAGGGTGAGCAGGGCGGCGGAGATGGTCCAGGGGAGCTGCGACTGCGTGCGGAGGTTCATGGGAGCGGTCACTTTCCGGTAGATGGTCGTTGCAACAAGTATTGGGTTGAGCTGCGGCCCGCGACGGCGGGCCGTGGTCGAGTGAGGGGCGCGTCAGCGGCGCTCGCGCGCCTTCTGCAGCAGGCGTTGCAGCTCCGCGAGTTCCGCGGGCGCGAGGGCGGCGAACTGCTGCTTGTGGAGCGCGTCGACGGGAGCGTCGAGCTTCGCGAGCACGTCGCGACCGGCGTTGGTGATGCGCACGAGCACGACGCGGCGGTCTTCCGCGATGCGCGCGCGCTCGACGAGCTTCGCCGCCTCGAGTCGATCGACGAGGCGCGTCACGTCCGGCACGCGCTGGATCATGCGCTCGCCGATCACCTGGCACGGCAGGCCGCCCGCGTCGCCGCCGCGCAGGATGCGCAGCACGTTGTATTGCTGCGGCGTCAGGTCGTGCGTGCCGAGCAGGCTGGCCGCCTCGCCGGCGAGCTGGTCCTGCGTGACGAGCAACTCGAGGTAGGTAGCCGCTTCGGGGAGCGCGGCGCGGACGGGCTTGCGGGTGCGTGTGGCCATGGCGTGATCTTCGTCAGAAGGATAGTCGTGCCAACAGACAAATCAAGCCCGCGGCCGATGCCGCTCCCGGTCCGTGCTCCTAAACCCTTGCCCTGATTGAACCTACGGCTTGAGGAAGCGCTCGGTCCACGCCAAGCTCCGGGGGCCATGTCGACGCCGACGCGAGGTCTCTCGGGGTTCTGGCCGCGCGGCTGGCGCGGTCCGAGGCCCTCGCGCCGCTACGGGCACGGTCTGTACGTGTCGCGGCCGGAGCGCCTGTGCGGCGGCAACCGGGTCCAGCTGCTCGTCGGCGGCGGCGCGACCTACGAGTCGATGCTCGCCGCGATCGCGAGCGCGCAACACAGCGTGCTGCTCGTCACCTACATCCTGCACGGTGACGCGACGGGGCGGCGTTTTCGCGAGGCGCTGATCGAGCGCGCGCGCGCCGGCGTCGACGTGCGCCTGATGTACGACGCGGTCGGTTCTTACGGAGCGGTCGACGAGGAGTTCCTGCTGCCGCTCGCCGAAGCTGGCGTGGCGGTGCACATCTACTTCCCGATCCTGCCCGCGCGCCGCGAGCTGCAGGAGAAGCTGCGCGAGGTGTACGACACGTTCCAGTCGAAGCGTGGGCGGCCGGCGCCGACGCGCTCGCGTTTCGCGCCGGACCTGTGGGGTTTCCATCGCCGCAACCACCAGAAGATCCTCACCGTCGACGAGCGCATCGGCTTCACCGGCGGCATCAACATCGGCGACGACTACGCCGACCGTGAGGAGCACGGCGAGCGCGTGCGCGGCTGGCACGACCTGCACGTCCGGGTCGAGGGACCGGCGGCGGTCGAGCTCGCGAACGCCTTTCGCATCGCGTGGAACCGCAGTGGTGGCGCGACGCTCGAGACGCGCCGCACGCCCTTGTGCCGCGTGGAACCTGTGCAGGTCGAGGTGCTCGCCAACCTCGGACTCGATGGCCTGCGCGAGCGGCTCCGCGGGCGCGGGAGCCCGTGGATGTGGAACGTCTATCGCACCGCGATTCGGGCCGCGCGCGAACGCATCGTGATCGCCAACGCATACTTCCTGCCGGATCGCGGCATCCGCAAGGCCCTGAAGGAGCAGGCGCGCCGCGGCGTGCGAGTGCAGGTCATCGTGCCGCGCGACTCCGACGTGCGTCTCGTGAAGCAGGCGAGCCACAGCTACTACACGGAGCTGCTCGACGTCGGCATCGAGATCCACGAGTACCGCCAGGGGATGATGCACGCGAAGGCGACGGTCATCGACGGCGAGTGGGCCACGGTCGGCTCCTACAACCTCGACCACCGCTCCTTCCGCCACAACCTCGAGGCCGGCGTCGCGGCGCTCGATCGCGATTTCGCGCGTTCCGTGCTCGCGCAGCTCGACCGCGACATCGAAGCCTGCGAACGCGTCGATCCCGCTCTCTGGCGCCGTCGTCCCTGGCGCAAGCGCCTGCGCGAGTGGCTCGCTCGCAACTTCGTCTACTGGCTCTGACCCGGCGCGTCGCTGGCATCGAGGATCGAACGCGCGAGCCAGTACTGCTGTCGACCTCCGCCCACGATTTCTTCGAGGATGCCGAGGTCGACCAGTCGCTTGAGGTGCCCGCGAACGGCCGTATGGGAAACGCCGAGAAGCTCCATGGCCTGCTTGACGTTGATGACCGGACGTTCGAACAGCCGATCCACCATCGTGAGCAGCAGAGCGCTGCTCCTTGGGCTGGTGACGCGTCCTCGAAGCTCATCGCGCAGCGCGAGAATGCGTTCGACGCTTTCGCTCGCGCTCCGCGCGGACTCCGCGAACCCGATGAGCATGAACCTGAGCCATGCTTCCCAGTCGCCGTGCGTGCTCACGCGAAGCAGCAGATCCCGGTAGGTATCCCGATTTCGCTCGAGATAGTCGCTGATGTAGATCCAAGGCTGACTCAGCACTTCACCGCGGCAGAGCGACAGCAGGATCAACAAGCGACCCAGTCGCCCGTTGCCGTCGCGGAACGGATGGATGCACTCGAACTGGTAGTGCGCGAGCGGGATGATCACCAACTCGGGCAATGGGCGTGGGGTCAGGTTGAGGAAGGACTCGAAATCCGCCATGGAGCGTTCGACTTCGGACGGAGGCGGAGGAACGAAGCGAGCCCGCGCGACACCGAGCGCCCCGCTGCCGATGTAGTTCTGCTCGGTGCGGTACTTTCCCGGGAGGTCCTGCTCGCCACGGACTCCTGTCAAGAGAATCGCGTGCATCTCGCGGATCAGGCGCCCGCAGATCGGCAGGTTCGACTCACGCCCATGTCGCAGCGCCGCGAGGTAGTTGAAGACCTCCCGCGTTTCGGACTCGCTGGCTTCGGGATTGACCTCGGCGACGGCGAGCCGTTCAGGAGTCGTGACGGTGTCTTCGATCAGGGAGGAGAGACGCGCCTCGCGTCTCCAGAAGGGGCCCATCAGGATGCGTGGCTCGAGCACGCCTCGTGCACGCCCTTCGAGTCGCGCGAGAGCGCGCTCCGCGTCTATCAGCTCCGGAGTGATGCGACCGAGCACCCTGGGCCAGTCGAGTCTCGGCGGCAACGAGTCCGGAAGGAACGCGGGCGTGGGCACCGGGATGGTGCCTCGCACGCCATCGAGGATCCGGATCTCGTAAGCGCTGGAGGCGACGATCCGTCCGGGGGCATCCGCCAGAAAATCCTTCGAGTTCAACGTTGGCGCCTCCTGTATGTCCCAATGTAAACCTTCAGGCCTCGAAGGTTTAGTTTGGGGCCAGAAAGTCAAGCAAGGTTGACGATGCGGGCGGGGCGGGAATGGGAGCGAGGCCCCGCGGCGGATGCTGCGGAGCCTCGCGAGGAGTGGGGGAGCGACGGCGCTAGTAGTTCTTGGCGAACAGGACGCGCTGCGCGCTCGGCTTGCCGGTCTTGATGCAGACGCCGGCGCCGTCGTCGAGACCTTCGTCGGGCAGCGGGATGCAGCGGATCGTGGCCTTGGTGGCTTCCTTGATCGCGAGCTCGGTCTCGGTCGTGCCGTCCCAGTGGGCGAGCACGAACTTGGAGTTCTGATCGGCGAAAACAGCCTGGAAGTCGCTCCAGCTGTCGACCTTGGTCAGGTTCGACTGGCGGAACGCGAGCGCGCGAGCGAAGAGCTGGGCCTGCATGTCGTCGAGCAGCTTGCCGACGTGCACGCCGATGCCTTCGAAGGGCAGCTTGACCTTCTCCTTCGCGTCGGCGATGCGCGTCTTGGCCATCGCCGTGCCACTCGCGACGTCGCGCGGGCCGACCTCGAGGCGCACGGGCACGCCCTTGCGCTCCCACTCGTAGTACTTCTCGCCCGGACGCATCGCGTCGCGGTCGTCGAGCTTCACGATGAGGCCGTCAGCGCGCAGCTCGCGCGCGAGCTTGTCGCTCGCCTCGAGCACCTGCGCCTTCTCCGCGTCGCTCTTCCAGATCGGCACGATCGCGACGTGGATCGGCGCGAGCTTCGGCGGCAGCACGAGGCCGCCGTCGTCGGAGTGCGCCATGATCAGCGCACCGATCATGCGCGTGGAAGAACCCCACGAGGTCTGCCACACGAAGTCGCGCACACCTTCCTTGTTCTGGAAGGTGACGTTGAAGGCCTTGCCGAAATTCTGGCCGAGGTCGTGGCTCGTCGCACCCTGCAGCGACTTGCCGTCCTGCATCATCGCCTCGACGCAGAACGTCTCGAGCGCGCCGGCGAATCGTTCGTTCGCGGTCTTGCGGCCGCGGATCACGGGCACGGCGAGCACGTCGTGGTAGACCTCGCGGTACACGTCGAGCATGCGCATCACCTCTTCCATCGCCTCCTCATGCGAGGCGTGGGCGGTGTGGCCTTCCTGCCACCAGAACTCGCCGGTGCGCAGGAAAAGCCGCGTGCGCAGCTCCCAGCGCATCACGTTGCACCACTGGTTGAGCAGCATCGGCAAGTCGCGGTAGCTGTCGATCCACTTCGAGAAGAAGTGGCCGATGATCGTCTCGCTCGTCGGGCGCACGACGTACGGCTCCTCGAGCTCGCCCTTGAGCTCGATCTTGCCGTCGACGTTGCGCAGGCCCGCGTGCGTCACGACCGCGCATTCCATCGCGAAGCCCGTCGCGTGCTGCGCTTCCTTCTGGAGGAACGAGAGCGGGATCAGCAGCGGAAAGGCCGCGTTCTGGTGGCCGGTCTCCTTGAAGCGCCGGTCGAGCTCGGCCTGGATCTTCTCCCAGATCGCCCAGCCGTGCGGGCGCACGACCATGCAGCCGCGCACGACACCCGCCGGTTCGGCGAGCTGAGCGGCGGAGATGACGTCCTGGTACCACTGCGCGTAATCCTTCGCGCGGGGCGTGATGTGCTGTTCTGACATGCGGAATCTCTTGGAACGCGACGCGAGGACCCGCCCATTCGGACCCTCCGGCGCGCTGTTTGGGCCGAGCAGAGTAGAGGACTGGCCGCAAGGCCGCCAGCGCCGGATAGTGGGCGCCATGACGTACCGCTACACGGTTCTGGGTTCGGGGCGACAGGGAGTGGCGCTGGCGTTCGACCTCGCGAAGAACGGCGAGGCGGAGCTCGTGCGTGTCGTCGACAGCGACGAGAAGGTCGCCGAGCGCGCGGTGCGACGGCTCAAGAAGCTCACGAAGGGCACAAAATGTCGTTTCGAGGCCGCGCGTTGTGATGTGGCGAAGCGCAAGCACGTCCGCGCGGCGCTCGACGGCGCGCAAGTCGCGCTCTCGGCCGTGCCCTATCGCTTCAACGCGCAGCTCGCGGAGTGGGCGATCGAGAGCGGCGCGTCGTTCCTCGATCTCGGCGGCAATACCGCCGTCGTGCGCAAGGAGCTCGCGCTGCACAAGCGCGCGAAGAAGGCCGGAGTGAGCATCGTGCCCGACTGCGGGCTCGCGCCGGGCCTGGGCAACCACCTCGCCGCTCACGGCATCGCGTCGATGGATACGCCGCAACACGTGCACGTGCGTTGCGGAGGTCTGCCCGAAAAGCCGGTCGGTCCGCTCGGGTACAAGCTCGTGTTCAACTTCCTCGGGTTGTGGAACGAATACCGCGGCGAGGCGGAGTTCCTGCGCGGCGGCAAGCGCGTGCGTGTGCCCACGCTGACCGAGCTCGAGCGCTTCGAATCGTCGAACTTCGGCGCGCTGGAGGCCTGCGTGACGAGCGGCGGCACGAGCACGTGCCCGCAGACGTGGGAAGGCAAGCTCGAGAGCTTCGACTACAAGACGATCCGCTACGCCGGCCACTGGGCGCAGATCCGCACGCTGTTCGAGCTCGGCTTCATGGACGAGCGCTTCGAGGCGCGCGATGGCAGCGAGTTCGAGCCGCGCGCGCTCACGCAGAAGCTCTTCGAGGAGAAGCTCGCGTTCCCCGACGTGCGCGACGTCGTGCTGCTGCGAGTGCTCGTGCGCGGCACGCACGCGAGACAGCCGCTTGACCTGCAGTACGACTGCTTCGACCGCCACGACGAAAGCACGGGTTTCACCGCGATGGAGCGCACGACCGCCTTCCCCGCCGCGCTCGTCGCGCACTTCCAGGCCCGCGGCCTGATCGAGCCCGGCGCGCGCCCGCTCGAGACCTGCGTGCCCGCGCTGCAGTACTTCGACGAGCTGCCGCGGCACGGCATCACGGTGCGGCTCTCGCGCTCGAGCGGAGTCTGACGCGCTTCGCCATGCGCGGCCGGCCGCCCCGATGGAGCGGCCGGCAGCGTGCGAGCGCGAGGGAACGGTCAGGGAAGGACCGTGACCTCGACGGCGTTGGTGAAGGCCTTCTGGATCGGCGAGGCCGGCGAGTCGACGAGCGCCTGGAAGGAGAAGCTCTGTCCGATGAGCGCCGGGTCGTTCGGGATCAGTCGCTGGAGCAGCGTCGGCGTGTCGTAGCCCGTGCTCGTCACCTTGAACACGCGCGCGAGATCCGGATCGAGCAGGAACAGGCCGAAGGGCGTCGAGGTGGGCTCGGCGAGCGGCCTGCGGGTCCAGTAGATCGTCGAGAGCGCACCGGGCGCACCCCAGCTGCGCAGCTGCAGCGGCGTGCCGCGCTCGCCCGTGCTCTCGAGCTCCAGCGGCCGGAACTCGAGCGCGCCGATGTCCGTGTGCGCGACGCGATCAAGGTCACCGTCGACATCGCGCAGGTTGCCTTCCGCGTCGCGCGCGCCGGCGGGTGCGTCGGTCCCCGCCGCGTCGATGCACGGGCTGCCGTAGCGCAGGCGCAGGTCGCCGCCGATCTCGTCGTGGACGCGCGCGTCACCCGAGATGCAGCCGTTGATCCCGGCGTAGCTCGCGTCCGAGAGGAACGAGCGGGACAGCGCGGGCTGCGTGTTGCTGCCGGCCACGAGCAGCGGTCCATTCGTGAGCACCAGGCACGAATCCAGCGAGTAGTACAGCGAACCGGAAGGATGTGCGTTGTGCGCGATGACGCCGCTCGGGCTCCCACCCATCGAGCAGCGCGTGAACGTCGCGTAGACCGAGCCACGGTCGCTCTGGAGATCGAACGGGAGCATGTTGTTCGTGATGACCGTATCGATGCACTCCAGCCGCAGCGACTCGTTCAGGCCGGCGCTGGCGTAGATGCCGGCGAAGACCTGGGAGTCGATCTGGCAGCGCTCGAACCGCGCATCGACGTTTTGACGGAGCCCGATGGCCCAGCCGCCGTTGTCCACGAACTGGCAGTCCCTCACGCGCAGCAGGATCCCGGGCGAGCTCATGCCGCGGCAATCGATCAGACCGCAGCTGCCCGTCGGCACCGTCGTGCCCAGGCGCGAGCGCTCGAGCGTCGGGCTGCTCGTGCCGCCCTGCGCGAACACCGTCATCCCGAACCACGTCAGGCGCGCGAGCTCGAGATTGACGAACGTGGGACTGACGTCGCCCGACAGCGCGCGAATCTCGATGCCCCAGTCGGCGCGGCGCAGGATCAGGTTCTCCAGGCGCGTGTCAGGGCCGAAGAATTGCGGTGCGCCGGCTGCCGACACGAAGCGGAACAGGCGCGAGTTGACGACGCTGTCCCCGTGGATCACCGGACGCGCCTCGCCTGGCATGCCGATGATCTGGTGGCCGGGCTTGGGCTCGATCGGGAAGACCTCCCCGAGCGCGACGTCATAGGTGCCGGCGGCGACGAGGATGCGCTCGCTGCCTGCCTGCAGGTGCGTCACGGCGTGGGTGATCGTGCGCCACGCGGCCTGCGGACTCGCGCCGGAGTTCGAGTCGCTGCCGTGGACGGCGTCGACATACCAGTCGCCGGCGAACGCATCGGGTGCGAGCAGCATCGTGGCGAGCAGCACCGGAAGTCGAGGTGCGAGTTTGACCGTATCGAGGAAGCGCATGCGAGAAGCCTCCAGCCATTGGGGGGAACGGAGTCGATCGGGTCGGGAGTCCGCGTCCATCGCGGACGCCTCGACGTGGCCTAGGTCCGCAGTTCTCGCGAGTAACGGACGAAACTGCCCGGCAGCGCGCTCGGGTCGCGCACGCGAGTCGGGTCCCCGTGCGTTCACGGCTTTCGATCGACTCTGGCGCAACACAAGGGCCGGTCGCCCGAGGAAGGCGGCCGGCCCGAGTGAATCCTCGCGCGTTCCCGGACCGGCGAAGCGGGCCGGTTCAGCGCCGTCAAGGCCCGATGACGAAGCCGAGCGCGTCGCTCAGCTGCGTTGCCAACGGAGCGGGCACCCCCGGAGCGCGACCCCACCACTGGCAGTAGACCGCCGTGCCCGGGTCACGCAGCTCGGGCGCACCGGCCCCGCTCTGCACGTAGGCCCTGAAGTCGAACGTGAAGACGCCGCTGCAGTTCGTGCCTGGCGAGCCGCTGCCGCCGGCGTAGACGAGTTGCGTTCGGCGCAGCGGCCCCGCGATGCACAGGCGCCCGCCCTGGAACGGCTTGGCGAATTCCCCGCCGAAGCCATAGAAGAGCAGCCCGTTCGTCTCGTTGACCACGTTGGTGCAGCTCACCACGAAGTCGGTCGCGCCGCTCGCACTGGGTTGCGTTCCGCTGCTGAGGATCGACGGCCGGCAACCGATCGAACTGACCTTGGCCGTGCAGTACGTGTACGGCGTGCGATAGGCCGTGATCGCTTCCGGTCCGGCGATGAGCAGCGTGCCACCCTCTCCGAGCGCCGGTCCTCCGCCGTAGACCTCCCACGCCTCGAGCGACCAGCGCAGCGTCAGGTTTGCGTTGAAGGAGAGGAGACGACCGCAGTCCACCGTGAGGCCGCAGGAATTGTTGACGAACAGCCGCCCGTCGCGATCGATGGCGATGCGTGGCGACGAGCCAACCGTCGAGATCGGAATCGACGTGTTGAGCACCGCGCCCGTGGCCGGCGAGAGGCGCTTGAGCACCCAGCCCGGCGCGAACATGTACACCGACCCGTCCGGGCCGACGGCGAGCTCGGACTCGGCGGAAGACGTCGCCGGGACCTTCCACTTCTGCACGAATTCGCTGCCTGTGTCCCGAAAGGCGTAGAGGAAGTCATTCGCCGCGTTGCCCTGCGTGCGGGACAGGTACACGGTCCCGTCGGGGCCGACGAAGGGATGGTTCTGGAGCGTGAAGCCCGGCATCTGGGGGCTCTGATAGCGGAACGCACCGGTCGCGAGGTCGAAGCGCTTGATCACTTGGCCCCCGTTCGCCCAGTCCGCCACGTACACCGCTTCCCCGAAGATGGCCGGACCGCAGTCACCACTGACGGAACCCAGTCGCACTGCGCTCCACACGGTCGCCCCGGTGGTGGCTTCGATGCGCCAGATCCTGGTGAAGCTCGCGATCACCGGGTCGCCGTCCGGAGCGAGCACGAACTCGCCATCGTTGCCGGTGATCTCCTCGTCCGACGTCCACAGCACGGCGCCGGTCGCCGCGTCGAGCGCGTAGAGCTTGGCCCACACGCTGTCGCCGTTGCCCGAGCGCGACGCGTACACCTGGCCATTGGCCACACCGCCGACCCACGTCGACCAGTCGCCTTCCTCGTACGGCAGGTGCGTCGCCCACAGTTCCGCGCCTGTGTCGAGATCCAGCGCCACCACGGGCGAGCCCGTCGTCTCCGGCGGGAAACTGAGGATGCGCACGCCGAAGGCGCGATGGCCCTCGGTGACCGGCTGATGGCCGAACATCGCCCCACGCACGCTGCGCCACAACAGCGCCGGCGTCTGGGGTCCATGTTCGTCACTCAGCCCGTTGCGAGCCGCGTTGCCGCCCGAGTTGCTCCAGTCTCCCGCAAACGCCAGCGATGCGGCCAGCAGTGTGCAACCCGCCATTCGAACGCACGATCCGATGCATGCTCGTGTCATGAGGGCTCTCCTTCTCGAGTGCACCTCCACTTTGAGCCGCCGCAACCGCGGTATCCGTCCCTCACGGAGGGCAACTGCTCCTGAACAAGTGGGCAGCAGGGACTACCTCAACGACGCCTCGATGCGCAGAGGACCCCGCGCCCCGCCGTTTCGCGGGGCTCGGGCCCACTCATTCGCCCCAGTTGTGCGCCACGAAGAGGTCGCGGCCGTCGGCAGAGATCGAGATGAACCCGGTCAGGCTCCGTCGCGTCGATTCCAGGTCGGCGTTGTCGTGCATCCCGGAATGTGCCGTCACGCAATTCGCTTCCGCCTTGAAGGCCATGACGGGCGATTTGCTCCTCGTGTTCTTGTGACCAGACCGTGCGCTTCCAGTGTCCGGTAGATCGCCTCGCGCTCGGCACGACGGCGAGCATGCGGCGGCGGGGGCTCGTTGGTCGCCGAGGGCACCTTGCTGGCGGCCGAGGAGACGCCGACGGCGAGGACGCGCAGTCCCTGGCGCGCGGAGAGGGATCAGCGCGAGGACACGTACTCGCCGCCCGATTCGTTGGCGATCCGCTTGAGCATCGGGCTGTCCATTCCGATCGCGATGCAGTGGATGCGGACGCGGCGCGTGCGGTTCCAGCGCACGATCTCGTCCGCGAGCGCATCGGGGTCGGTGATCTCGCCGTTGCTCGGGGCACCGTCCGAGAGCAGGTAGATGGTGTCCACTTCCGGCTCGGCGAACGCGCGTTGCATCGCGTCGTGGATGTTGGTGCCGCCCTGCGTGCGCAGCGCGTCGATCTGGCTGAGAGCTTCGGCTCGCGCGCGATCGGTGACCTGTGTCATGCGCTCGAACACCTGCGAGACCGTGGTGTGGAACGGCACGATGTTGATCAGGTACTCCTTGGGCATCGCCTCGACCACGCGCCGCAGCTGGCGCTTGGCCTCGTCGAGCCGCGTGCGCGACTTGTCGGTGCCGAACGTGGCGGACATGCTGCCGGAGACGTCGACGACGAACACGGCCCGCTCGCTGGTCAGCGGGATCCCGTAGTAGCTCGCCGTGCTGGCCTGTTGCGGGTTCGAGCGCTTCGGCTGGACGAGCGCCTCCACGGGCACCAGCTCGAACTTCGCCCCGACATCCGTCCACCACTCGTTCCAGCGCTCGCGCTGCCGGAAGCGCATCGCGGTGAGCGCATGCAGGGCCTCGAGCACGTCCTCGCGCAGCCGGCCCGACTCCGCGTCGAGGCGCGCGATCAGCCTGGGCACGGAGTGCTTGTGCCGGACGCGCCTGCAGAAGTCGAGCGCCGCGGCGCGGATCGTCCACTCCTTGTGGTCGAGGTCCTGCCAGGCCGTCTCCAGCGAACCTTCATCCTGGAGGTCGGCGAGCAGGTCGAGGAGCAGCGTTCGCAGGGCGACCTCGCGCAGCCCGGACTCGCTCTTCAGCCCCTTGCGCAGCTCGTCGCGCCACTGGGCATCCCCCTTCAGCAACGCGTGCAGCGCGAGCATCGTCTCGACGCGCCGTGAGTCGTCCTTGGAGCGGAGCACCTTGCGCAGCTCGGGAATCGCGACGGGATCGCCGCGCTCGCCGAGCACGCGCAGGGCCGTGTTCACGAGCTGCGGCTCCTTCGCGCGCACCTGCGCCGCGATCTCCAGCGTGACCTCGGAGCCGGGCACCTTGCCGAGCAGCCGCACCGCGAAGCAGCGTTCGGCCAGGTTCTTGCGCTTGGGCAGCGCGTTGCGCAGCCAAGTCACGAAGGCCGCGCCACCGACGATCTTCGGCAGCAGTGGCTCGATCGCCTGGCGCGTGCCGGAGTCCGCCTCGGCGCCCAGCACGAGGAAGCGCTCGTGGAAGCGCGGGCCGAACACCGCCGTGATGCCGCGCAGCAGGTCGGTGCGAGCCGGTCCGAGGATCGTGGCCGCCGGACGGGCGCAGAGTTCGGCGAGCAGGTCCGCGGCTTGCGGGTGCTTCCTCTCCGCCAGCTGGCGCGCGCAGCCCGCGGCGGTCCACAGGTCGTCGTCGCCTGCGCCCGCCAGCAGTGCCGCGATCACCTCCGGGGAGGCCGGGGCGCGCTCGAGGTAGCGCAGCGCGTTGCGACGCTCCACGAGAGCGCCCGAGGTCGCGATCTCGGTGAGCGCCTTCCAACCGGCGTCGGAACCGGCCTGCGAAAGTCCGATCAGCGCGTAAGTGCGCGTGGTGTTCGCCGCCGCGTCGGCGCCCTCGGTGCGGGCCGCCGCGCGCAGCCGCTCCACGCCCTCGACACCTTGTCGAGCGAGGCCCAGCGCCGCGCTGTTGCGCAACAACGGGGCAGAGTCGGGAGCCGAGAGCAGCAGGGTCAGGGGCTCGAGCGCTCCCGCCCGCGGCACGCCACCGAGCGCGTCGGAAAGTGCGACGCGATAGTCGAGCTGGCTCGCGACGGCGAGTTCGTCGAGCAGCAGCCGCGTGATCGCTTCGTCTTCGAAGCGCGTCATTGCACGGACGGCGGGGGTGCGCTCCGCCTCGGGAGCGCCGCGAACCTTCTCGAAAGCCGCGATGGCGGCCTCCGGAGTCGCGGGCGAAGCGGGCGGGATGTCCTGCGTCGCGCCCGTGAGAACGAGAGCGATGACGGCGGAGATCAGAGTCGCGAGTTGGATCAACATCGAGTCGGAGCCGGGGCCTCGGGAGCAGTTCGTCGAGGCTAGCAGATGGGCGAGCGGCCGGCGCTCGGGTCGGACCTGCGGGCCGCGATCGGGCGATTGCAGCGTTCTGCGGAGGGCGCGAGCGACTCGTCCAGCGCTTCCAGCCGCCGTCTGGCCAGAGCGTCGGATCGTCGCAGCCGAGGGCGTCGTCGAGCCGTTGGCATCGCGCCTGAGGCGGACCTCGGCGACGCGCGAACGCTCCGCTGCTAGCCCGCCCTATTCACGAGCGCACGATCGCGCGAGCGGGGAGCCGCGGATGTCGCTGGACGTCCGTCGTTTTCGACCGCACCGGACTTTTTGAGGTC
>JABWBL010000394.1 GCA_013360535.1 Planctomycetaceae bacterium | reverse complement strand
CGAGCAGGGTCGCCACGGCAAGGGCGGTCACGGCGGCCACGGCAACGGCGGTCGCAGCCGCGCCCGCCCGCGCAGCCCGATCAGCGAGCTGCTGCAGAAGGGCCAGTCGGTGGTCGTGCAGGTCACCAAGGACGCGATCGGCGACAAGGGCCCGACGCTGACGACCTACATCTCGATCCCCGGTCGTTACCTCGTGCTGATGCCGTCGATGTCGCGCACGGGCGTCAGCCGCAAGATCGAGGACGACAAGGAACGCCGGCGCCTCAAGCGCATCCTCGAGAGCCTCGAGATCCCCGCGGGCATGGGCGTCATCGTGCGCACGGCCGGCACCGGCTGCACCAAGGAAGACCTCAAGCGCGACCTCGACTACCTGATGCTCCTGTGGGACAGCTTCGGCAAGCGCCTGCAGCTCGGCCGCGGGCCTTCGCCGCTGTACGAGGAGTCCGACGTCGCGATCCGCACCATCCGCGACCTGTTCAACGACCACACCGAGTCGGTGATCGTCGACGACGAGAAGGTCTACAACCGCGTCCGCGAGTTCATGCAGAAGCTGATCCCCGAGAAGGTGGATCGTGTGCAGCTGCACCAGGGCCCCAAGCCGCTGTTCCACACGCACAACGTGGAGCAGGACTTCGAGCGCATCTTCTCGCGCCGCATCGACCTGCCGTCGGGGGGCTCGATCGTGTTCGACCAGGCCGAGGCGCTGGTCGCGATCGACGTCAACTCCGGCAAGACGCGCAGCGACGGCTTCGACTTCGAGGACGTCGCCCTGCGCACCAACCTCGACGCGGTCAAGGAGATCGCGCGCCAGATCCGGCTGCGCGACTTGGGCGGCATCATCGTGTGCGACTTCATCGACATGATGCGCGCGGGCTCGCGCAAGAAGGTCGAGAACGCGCTGCGCGACGCGATGGCGACCGACCGCGCCCGCTCGAAGCTCGGCCGCATCTCGCAGTTCGGCCTGCTCGAGCTGACGCGCCAGCGCCTCGGCCCGGGCCTGTCGAAGATGCTCTTCCACAACTGCCCGCGCTGCCGTGGCTCGGGCCGCCTGCGCACGGTCGAGTCGCGCACGGGAGCGATCCTGCGCCGGCTCGGAAGCGCGCTGACGCTCAAGGGCTTCACCAAGGTCGAGGTCCGCACGCAGCCCGAAGTGGTCGACTACATGAAGCGCAACTACGGTCAGGAGCTGCGCGAGCTGATGGTGCGCCACGAGCGCGAGGTCGAGCTCGTCAGCGTCAGCGACCAGATCGACGACTCGGTCCTGCGCTACCTGCGCGCCGACGGCCGCGAGGTCCGCCCCGGCGGCCGCCGCAAGCGCTAGTCAGCCCAATCCACGCTCCCCGTCCCCCGGGTCTCGAGGGGCGGGGAGCCTTCGTCTTGGAGGCCGGGAGCTGTTTCCCGGCCTCGCGGGGCCGCAGGGCCCGCTCCGGACCTGCTCCGGGCCCGTCCCGACGCCTCGAAAGCTCCTCTCACTAGGGGCTGGACGGCGGGGGGGCGGGGCGCTACTCTCTCCCGCCCTTCAGTCAGCGGAGATCCTCTCGTGTACGCCGTCATCAGCGACAGAACGCGCCAATTCACCGTCCGGACCGGGGACGAGATCCTGTGTGATCTCGGCCTCGAAGCCGCGCCGGGCACCCAGGTCACCTTCGACTCCGTCGCCCTCGTCGGCCACGAAGGCTCGGTCAAGATCGGCAAGCCGTTCCTGGCTGGCGCCAAGGTCACGGGCGAGGTCGTCGGCGAGGAGCTCGGCGACAAGGTGATCGCCTTCCGCTTCAAGCGCCGCAAGAACGTGCGCAAGAAGCGCGGCCACCGCCAGGCCTACGTGCGCGTCAAGATCTCGAACATCGAAGGCTGAGCGAGCGAGCCCAGAAAGAGCTAACGAGACATGGCACACAAAAAAGGTCAAGGCTCCACGCGCAACGGGCGCGACTCCAACCCGCAGTTCCGCGGCGTGAAGGTCTACGGCGGCCAGACGGTCACCGCGGGCTCGATCATCGTCCGCCAGTGCGGCACCAAGTTCCACCCCGGCCGCAACGTCGGCATCGGCAGCGACTACACGCTGTTCGCGCTGGTCGACGGCACCGTCCGCTTCGACACCCGCCGGCGCGTGGTGGTCGAGCCGGTCGCGAGCTAGTTCCCACGCGCGTCACGCGCTTCCACGAGCTGGTTCCCGCGCGCGTCACGCGCATCCACGTCGCGGCGGCGGGCTCCCTGAGGGGCTCGGCCGCCGCGCTCGTCGATGGAGCGCGCTCCCACGTGCTCCCGCATTCTCCAAGGTTCCGACGATGTTCCGCGACGAGGCCGTACTCAAGGTCCAAGCCGGCAAGGGCGGCGATGGCCTGATCTCGTTTTACCGCGAGAAGTTCGTGGCCAAGGGCGGCCCCGACGGCGGCGACGGGGGACGCGGCGGCAGCGTGGTGCTCGTCACCAGCCCACACGTCAACTCGCTGCTCGATCTCGGCCGCAAGCAGCGCTACGTCGCGCGCGACGGCGGCCCGGGCCAGACGAAGAACAAGGCCGGCGCCGATGCCGAGGACCTGTTCCTCGAGGTGCCCGTCGGAACGCAGGTGTTCGACACCGAACACGGCAACCTGCTGCGCGACCTGAAGGAGCCCGGCGAGAAGCTCGTGATCGCCCAGGGCGGCATCGGCGGGCTCGGCAACCCGCACTTCGCCAACGCGGTGCGTCAGGCGCCGCGCATCGCGACCAAGGGCCAGCCCGGCGAGGCGCGCGAGGTGCGGCTCGAGCTCAAGCTGTTCGCCGAAGTCGGGCTCGTCGGCCTGCCCAACGCCGGCAAGTCGACGCTGCTCTCGCGCGTGACGGCCGCGACGCCGAAGATCGCCGACTATCCGTTCACCACGCTGCATCCGAACCTCGGCGTGGTGCGGGTCGGCGCGGGCAAGAGCTTCGTGGTGGCCGACATTCCCGGGCTGATCGAGGGTGCGGCCGAGGGCGCCGGACTCGGGCACCAGTTCCTGAGGCACCTGCAGCGCACGCGGCTGCTGCTGCACCTGGTCGACCTGATGCCGTTCGATCCCGAAGCCGACCCGGTGCGCGACGCGCGCGCGATCGTGCGCGAACTGCGCAAGTACGACACCGCGCTGGCCGAAAAGCCGCGCTGGCTGGTGCTGAACAAGATCGACATGATTTCCGCCGAAGAGCGCGAGGCGCGCATTGCCGACTTCGTGAAGCGCTACCGCGGACGCGGCCGCCATGCGATGCCGGTCGAGCGCGTGTTCGCGATCTCGGCGCTCACGCGCGAGGGTTGCGAACCCTTGTGCCTGTCGATCAACGAGTACCTCGAGTCGATCCGGGAGCCCGAGCCATCGGCGATCGACGTGCGCTTCGAGCCTGCGCCCGACCCCGGATCCCACGGGCCGCGGGGCGAGCGCGGCGGCGACGCACCGGGCGAGGCTGCGCATGGCTGAGCGTCCCGCGGCTGCTCTCGCGGAGGTTTCTGCGGCCGATGCCGTCGCGCCGCTGCTCGAAGGTCGCCGCATCGTCGTGAAGGTGGGATCGAGCCTCGTCACCAACGAAGGGCGCGGCCTCGACGAGCGGGCGATCTCCGAATGGGGCGCGCAGATCGCCGAGTTGCGCGCGCTCGGCAAGGAAGTCGTGATGGTCTCGTCGGGCGCGGTGGCCGAGGGCATGAAGCGCCTGGGTTGGGCAAAGCGGCCGAAGGCAATGCACGAATTGCAGGCTGCCGCGGCGGTCGGGCAGATGGGGCTCGCGCAGGTGTACGAGACCTGCTTTCGCGCGCACGGGCTGGGTACCGCGCAGGTGCTGCTCACGCACGAAGACCTGGCCGATCGCAAGCGTTATCTGAACGCTCGCTCGACGCTGCTCGCGCTGCTTGCACTCGGCGTGGTGCCGATCATCAACGAGAACGACACCGTGGTCACCGACGAGATCAAGTTCGGCGACAACGACACGCTGGGCGCGCTGGTGGCCAACCTGATCGACGCCGACGCGCTGGTGATCCTCACCGACCAGAGCGGGCTGTTCACCGCCGACCCGCGGCGCGACCCGCAGGCCCGGATGCTCGAGCGCGTCGTGGC
>JABWBL010000393.1 GCA_013360535.1 Planctomycetaceae bacterium | reverse complement strand
TCGATCCGCGCATGCGGGGCGAGCTCGTGCGCGCGCGGCGCGCTGCCGGCGAGCCAATTTCCGCGGCAGAAGTGCGCGCCGCGCTCGCGAAGGCCGAAGTCGATCTGGGGGTCGACGGCAACGCGCTCGAGATGCTGGGGCAGACCTGCCGCCTCGAGGGCGATCTGGAGAGCGCCGCGCGCTTGCTCGAAGCCTCGCGCTGCGCCTTCGACCATCCATCGGTCTACGAGGGCCTCTCGGTCGTCGCGCGCCTGCGGGGCGATCTCGGCGGCGCGCTCGAACACGCGCGCGCGGGCATCGCGAACGACGCCACCTACCTGCCGAGTCGGCTCGAGGAGCTGCGCTGCCTCGCGTTGCTTGGCCGCGAAGCCGAGCTCGCGCTCCCGCTCGAGGCGCTCGTCGCGTGGACGCCGCAGAACGACATCGATCGCGTCGCGTACATCGAGTTTCTCGGCTACGACGCGCCCCAGTCCGCCCTGCGGCCCGAGCGCGCCGCCGAGTGCGCGCGCGATCTCGTGCGGCGTTTCCCGAAGGCCCCGCGCATCCTGTGCATGCACGGCATGTGCGAGGTTCAGCGTGGTGCGTGGGACGAGGCGCGCGCGGCGCTCGAGCGGGCGCTCGCGCTGGATCGCGACGACGACCCCGATGTGCGGCTCTACCTCGCTCGCGTGCTCTGCGAGCTGGGTGAACTCGACGGCGCGCGCGAACAGCTTTGCGCCACGCTCGCTCTCGCGAGCGAGGAGCGCCTGCGCACGCTCCCCCACCGCGCACGCCAGCTCGACGCGCTCGCACGTACCCTGCGCTGACGACGAACGCGCCCCGACCTCGCGCGCGCGAAGCCGGGGCGCTCGACAGTGCGAGCTGTCGTGTTGGACTACGGCTGGAACGTCAGGCGCAGGCCGTTGGAAGTCGCGATGTTGCTGCTTCCGTTGCCGGCGTCGCGCAGCCAGGCCTGGAAGTAGAGCGACTGGCCGACGGTCGGCGGCAGGCCGAGCCCCGTCGGGTTCGAGTTCCACCACTGGTCGATGTCGAACTGGAACACACCGTCGCAGATGCCGGTCGTGCCGCCGGAGTTCAGGATGCCGCCGAGTCGAACACGCGGCGGAGCGACGCAGAACTTGGCCGTGCCGGTCCCGAAGGGCATGCCGTCCGCAGGGCGCAGGCCGTAGAAGAAGCCGCCGGAGCGATTGCCGTCGACGACGCAGAACAGGTACGCGTCATTCGCGGCGAAGCTCGTCGTGCCACCGAAGATGAGGTTGGGGAAGCAGCCGTTGAGGCTTCCACCGGACGGGCAGTTCGTGACCGCTGCACCCGACGTGTAGAGGAGGACCTGCACGATCTCGAAGCCGTTGATGGTGCCGAAACCACTGTCCGTGATGGCGCTGAACCTCAACGTGCCGTCGGTGACGGAGACGATGTCGGCATGTGTCGTGAAGCCATCGAGGATGCCCGACCAGTTCCCACCGCCGACAAGGTTCGTCTCGGCGAGGCCTCCGTTGATCGCCACCCAGGTCGTGCTGCCGATCGGATCGTCGGGGGCCCACGCATGGACATGCACCCGGTATTCGCCGATCGGCAGGCCGCTGATCGTCACGTGCGACTGGCTGCCAACGCCACCGAGGTCGAGCGCGTCGTCGAGCAGGAGCGCCTCGTCACCCGTGGTGTTCGGGTTGTCGAAGCCGAAGGTCCCGTTCGTCGTGCCCGAGCGCGTGTAGGTGGCACTTGCGCCGAAGATCGTGCAGTTGGCCGGAGCCACGGAGGAGCTGGGGAGCGTCAGCGGGCCGAAGGAGTTGTCCATCGCGTTCCATTGGCCGGGGTACCCGTTGGCCCCACCGAACGACGAGGACGGCACCTGCCCGGCGTTGCCGTAGTCGACCTTGTAGTGCGCATAGAGCCGGCCCTCGAGCTTGGGCGTCGTCACGCTGCCGGTGTCCTGCGTGGCCCAGTCGTACACGCGCAGCACCCACGTGCCGGCTTCCCCGACCATGGCGCTCGCGTTCGTGATCCCGTGCTGCCCACTCGGCCAGTTGCCGAACGAGAAGGCGTAAGCCTGACCGACCGAGGTCGAGGTCGGCACGACGCCCGAGCCCAGCGAGGGGAACGGCACACCTTGGTCCATGAAGGCGTAGGTGCCGGAGAAGCTCGCCGCCGAACCAAAGCCCGTCCCGGTGAAACCCGGGCGGTGCAGGACGTTGTAGGCAATGCCCGACGGAGCGATCAGCACGATCTGCAGGTCGCCGATGTAGGTGTGGCTGAGTCCGGTGAGCTCGATCCCGTGGATGAAGACCACGTCGTCGGGCACCTGGAACGTCTGCGACAGGAAGGTCGCAGGCAGCACCGTGGGCCACGTGCCACCTGCGTCGGGGATGTTGGCGTTGGTGACGCCGGACGTGGACTCGAAGTACTGGATCGGATCGAAGGGCCAGTTGTCCTGCGCGAGGGCGGAGCTGGCGAGCAAGCCGAGGGCGGCGAACTGGAAGAAAAGCTTGTGCATGGGGATGACTCCTTGGGTGTCACCCCCGGTTCCGGCCGCCGGCGTTTTCGCGGAAGGAATCCCGAGAAAATCTGCGGGAGCGTCAGGGCCTGCGAGCGTCGCTCAGGCGCCGCACCGCCACGAGGTCGAGCACTCCGGAGCCGAAGGCGAGGATTCCGCTGGCCGCGAGGATCGCCCGCAGCGCCCACGGGCCGTCGATCGGCTCCCAGGCGAGCTGCGTCGGCGCGTCGAGCCGGTGGCGCTCGGTGGTGAGCAGGCTCGCCACGAGGGCGCCGTAGAGGATCGCCAGCAGGATGTGCAGCACGTACTCGCCGCTCGTCATCCCGCCGAGCCGGGCGCGGCTCGCACGCTCGAGCGCGAAATCCCACAGCGAGATCGCGAGGTCGAAGGCGAGCACCGCGAGCAGCACGACGAACCACGCTCCGTCGAGCCGCAGGTTGGGCACGGCGAGGAACAGCGTGAGGTACGTGGGGCCGCGCAGGGCGTGGGCGAGCAGCTCCGTGCGCGAATCCGGGTGGCGCCGGATGCCGTGGGCCAGCGTGTGGAACAGCAGGATGTCCGCGCCGCCGAGCACGGCCATCGCGAGCAGCAGGCAGGACGCGATCAGCATCGGAGGCCTATCACGGGACGGCGCCCTCGCGGACGAGCCGGGCGAGCTCGCGCTGGCGGAACTCGAAGGCCGAGTGCAGGTGGCTGGCGACGAGCCGGCGCTGGGCGAGCTCGCCCCCCAGCCACCACGGCAGGCCCACGTCGAGCTCGTCGATCACCCGCGTGCTCGCGCCGGCATCGACGAACACGTGCCGGTGCTCGAAGCGCGCGAAGGGACCGTGCACGAGGTGCTCCTCGAAGGAATGCGGCGCATCGAGCGCGACGTGGCGGAAGCCCAAGGTCACCGGCAGGCCACAGAACTCGTCGATCACCCAGGTCTCGCTGCCCGGCTCGATGCCTCCGGCGTGGCGCAACATGCGGAAGCCGCGGCGCCGCTCGAGCAGCAACGCGAGATTGCCCGGATCGCAGTGGAAGCGAAACAGCCGCTCCCGCGGGATCTCGAGCGCTTGTTCGAAGCGGAGGCGCAACGCGCGCGAGTCTAGCCCGAGTCGCGACGCGAGGGCGGGCGGACTAGCCGGGCTTGGCGACCCAGGCGATGCGCTGGCGGTCGCTCACCACCACGCCACCGGGCTTCTCGACCGTGATCGCGAAGAGCGTCGGCTTGCCGACCTTCAGCTTGGCGTCGATCGGCACGAGCAGCTCGCCCGCGGCGCTGACGTTGAAGACGCCGCCGTCGATCGGGTGCTCCTGCGTCTCGTCGAAGATCCACAGCTGGTACTGCTGCACGCTCGGGTCGTTGACCGGCAGGTCCACGAGCCGCATCCAGCCGGCCTGGGCTTGGTTGTCCCACACGACGTCGCCGCCGGCGCCCTTGGCGAGGTCCGTGCCTTGGGCCTCGACACGCTGCGCCCCGCTCGCGAGCAGGTTCGCGCGCAGCTCGGCGGCCTTCGGCGCGACCACGACCTTTGTCGGCTCCGTCGTCTGCGCTCGAGGCCACCAGCCAGCGATGGCGAGCACGGCCGC
>JABWBL010000392.1 GCA_013360535.1 Planctomycetaceae bacterium | reverse complement strand
CGTTTTTCCGCTCTGCGCGGCGACCTCGCCAGAGGTCCGAGCGCCGCCCGAGGCCGCTTCCGGGCCGCTCCGGCGCGCCCAAAGCTCGCTGGCAGCGACACTTGCGGCAATCGCGCGAAACTCGCTCGCGGCCCGACCTGCAGCCCGGATCCGGCCCCGATTCCCCACTTCCTCCGACGGAGTGCGCCGGAACGAGGAGCGGGGCCCCCTCGACCGCACTGGGTCGGGGAGGCCCCGCAGAATCGTCTTGGGCTGCCCGAAGCGACTACTTGGAGTCCTTCGGACCGGGCTTCGCCGACGGCGCGTCGCTGTCGGTCGAGAGCTTGCCCAGGTACTCGGGCATGTCGACGCCGCCGACCGACTTCATCACGTTCATCAGCGGCGGAACGCTCTGGCCGAGGCTCGACAGGAAGCCTGCGGCGCCACCCTTGCCGTTGCCGGAGTCCCAGACCGTGATCTTGTCGAACTTGATGTTCGAGATCGCCTTCGCGCTGGTTTCCGCGAGGTGGTCGAGGTGCTCGAGCATGAGCAGCTGGAAGGCCTGGTTCGCGCCACCGCAGCCGGTGACGAGCTTGGTGAGACCCTCGGCCTTCTTGGCGAGCACCTCGTACTCACCGCGCGCCTGCGCTTCGAGCCGCAGGAACGTCGCGCGCGCTTCGCCTTCGGCCTGCAGCGTGAGCGCGGCGGCGCGGGCCGCAGCCTCGATCTTGACGCGCTCGGCCTCGGCTTCCGCTTCGACGATGATGCGCGCGCGCTGGGCGCGGGCCGGAGCCTCGAGCGCGGCGCGCTGCTCGGCCTCGACCTTCTTCGCGTTGGCTTCGGCGGCGATCGCCTCGGCCTTGTACTGCGCCGCGAGCACTTCCGCCTCGGCCTGACGGTGCTTGGTCTCGCCGATCGCGTAGCTCTCGGCCTGGCGCACCTTCAGCTCGGCTTCCGACTGCGCGACGAGCGCCCGCGACTGGTTCTCGCCGGTCACCGCCTCGGCGTTGGCCTTGGCGACCTGCACACGCATCGCGCGCTCGGCTTCCTTGACCTGCGCCTCGCGTTCGAAGGCCGCGGTCCGCTCGCCGATCTCCTTCTCCTTGGCGAGCTCGGCGACGCGCACGGCCATCTCGCGCTCGGCCTCCTTGACCTGCGCCTCGCGCTCGAACTGCGCCTTCTGCTCGCCGATCGCGCGCTCCTTCTGGAACTGCGCGACGCCGACCGCCATGTCGCGCTCGGCTTCCTTGGTGCCGAGCTCGCGCAGCTTGGTCGCCTTGGCGACCTCGACCTCGCGCTCGCGGTCCGCGGCGGCGACGCCGATCGCGCCCTTCTTGTTCTGCTCGGCGACGTCGATCTCGGCCTGCTGGATCGCCTCGCTGGCGGCCTTGCGGCCGAGCGCCTCGATGTAGCCCGACTCGTCGGTGATGTCGGTGATGTTGACGTTGATCAGCACGAGGCCGATCTTCTCGAGCTCGGGCTCGAGGTTCTCCTGCACCTTCTTCAGGAACACGTCGCGGTCGCGGTTGATCTCCTCGATCTTCATCGAGGCGATCACCTGGCGCAGCTGGCCGAAGATGATGTCGAGCGCCTGCCCCTTGATCTGCTCGGTCGTCAGCCCGAGCAGGCGGATCGCGGCGTTCTGCATCACCGTCGGCGTCGTGCCGATCGCGACCGTGAAGTAGCTCGGAACGTTGACGCGGATGTTCTCGGCCGAGAGCGCGCCCTTGAGCGGCACCTCGATCTGGATCGGCTCGAGGTCGAGGTAGTCGTAGGACTGGATCAGCGGCCACACGAACGAGCCGCCGCCGTGCAGGCAGCGCGAGCTCTCGCCGGTCTTCACCTTGCCGTAGATCACGAGGATCTTGTTCGACGGGCAGCGCCGGTAGCGCGTGACCAGCATCAGCATGAAGCTGAAGGCGAACAGCAGGACGAGCAGGACTCCGATCAGGACGACCGGGTTCTCGATGATCGAGTCGAATCCGTCCTGCTGGGGAAGTGCGGCGAGCGGGGCGAGGAGCTTCATGGGTGCGTGGGGAGATCCGGTTAGAGGCCTTCGACCTCGAGCGTGTCGCTGGAGGCGACCGCGACGACCTTGCAGAGCGAGCCGGTCTTCAGTTCCTTGCCGCGCGTGACGGCCTTGTACTGCATCGAGCGGCCCTGGATCGGGACGGTGACCTGCCCCGTGCCGCTGCGCTCGGCGGGAACCGCGAGGTAGACGCGGCACTCGGCGCCCAGCGCGTTGCGGATCTGGAGGTTGCCCTCCGACTTCAGGCGGTACATCTGGGTGAGCACGAGGCCGACGACCCAGAACGCGATGCTGCCCGAGGCGACGCCGCACAGGACCGTGGCCCAGCCCGGCAGGCCCGCGTCGCTCGCGGCCCAGCCGCCGACACCGAAGAACGAGATGAACGCGACCACCGTGCGGAACGACAACCCGCCGGCGCCGTGGGCGCCGTCGTGGGCGGCGTCGGCACTCTCGACGTGGAAGTCGTGCGACTCGGGCGTGATGTCGGACTGGGAGTCGCCGCCGATCAGCGCGAGCACGACCTGGATGACCATCATCACCGACCCGGCGAGCGCGGCTGTGACGTAGACGGTGTGCATGCTGGGCATCGGAGGTCTCGCGCTGGTCGGGGAGCAGAGGGCGAGGGGCGCCCGGTACGCGCTCGCGCACCGGAAATTCACCGGTGGAATCGCGGGGCGCCCGATCGGACGCGAGAGTCTAGCGGCGCCCGCGCCCGCCGATCCAGCGCGGCGTTGTCCGCCCCCCCTGCGCCGCTACAATCCGCGGCCCGACGCGCCCCCTGCGGTGCGCCGCTGTCCCTCCTCTCCAGCACGCCCCCACCGCGGGACGTCCCTCATCCCATGGGCCTCACGCTCGACGGCAAGACCGGTGTCATCTTCGGGGTCGCCAACCAGCGCTCGATCGCCTGGGCCTGCGCGCGCTCGCTCGCCGACGCGGGCATGCGCCTCGCCGTCACCTACGCCAACGAACGGCTCGAGAAGAGCGTGCGCGAGCTCGCGGCCGAGCTGAAGGGCTCGATCGTGCTGCCGTGCGACGTCACCAAGCCCGAGCAGATCGACGCGGTGATGGACTCGATCCGCACCGAGTTCGGCGGCCTCGACTCGGTGATCCACGCGGTCGCGTTCGCCAAGCGCGAGGAGCTCGAGGGCGACTTCTTCCACACCTCGAAGGAGGGCTACATGCTCGCCCACGAGGTCAGCGCCTACTCGCTCACCGAGATCACGCGCAAGGCGCTGCCGCTGATGGAAGGCCGCGAGGGCTCGATCGTGACGCTGACCTACCTCGGCGGCGAGCGCGTCATCAAGAACTACAACGTGATGGGCATCGCCAAGGCCGCGCTCGAGGCCTCGGTGCGCTATCTCGCCGGCGATCTCGGCAAGCACGGCATCCGCGTCAACGCGCTCTCGGCCGGGCCGATGCGCACGCTCGCCGGCGCCGGCGTGTCCGACGGCCGCTACGTCTACAACTGGACGCAGGCCAATGCGCCGCTGCGCCGCAATCCGCTGCTCGAAGAGGTCGGCAATGCCGGCCTCTATCTGATCTCGCCGCTGTCGGGCGGCGTTACCGGCGAGATCCACTCGGTCGACTGCGGCTACAGCGTCGTCGGCATGGGCGTGGTGCCGGAGAAGGGCTAAGTGCCGCTGGTTAAATTGATTCCAAACGGCGGCGTAATTCCTTGTTTGGGCCTTTGAACCCGCCTCCGATGAGGTTATATTCCGGCCGATGAGCACCGAGCGCCCCTATGCCGAGCTGTTGCAGCGGCTGCGCGCCGTCGGCCTGCGGCCCACGCGCCAGCGGCTCGCGCTCGCGCGCTTGCTGTTCGAGAAGGGCGACCGGCACCTGACGGCGGACGACCTCCATGCGGAGGCGGAGCAGGCCGGAATCGGCGTGTCGCTCGCCACGATCTACAACACGCTCAACCAGTTCACGCAGGCCGGGCTGCTGCGCGAAGTCGCGGTGGAAGCGGGCCGCGCCTATTTCGACACCAACACCTCGGATCACCATCACTTCTTCTTCGAAGACGGCGGGCGGCTTGCCGACATTCCCGCCGCAGGCCTG
>JABWBL010000391.1 GCA_013360535.1 Planctomycetaceae bacterium | reverse complement strand
ATCGAACGCGCCGGCTTCCACCAGCTCGAACCGCGCTGCGCCGATCGCATGCGCTGGGAGCAGCGCCGTCGGCCCGAGGCCGAGGTCGCCTCGCTTCCCTGATCCGGGCCGGGGCGCTCGCCCCGCCCCCGCTGCGGCGACAGTTCCCGCGGCGCAGGTCCGAAACACTCCGACGAACCACCGGCGTCGCCAGCGCGACGCCCTCGAGGAGCAACGATGGACCGCCCGCGGCGACTGACCCTCATGACGTTCGGCTTCAAGTACGGGAGCCCGAACACCAACTACTACTTCGACGTCAGCTTCCTGAAGAACCCCGCGCGCGAGGCGCAGTGGGGCCTGTTCGCGAGCCCGGACGAGACGATGCGCGAGTGGGTGCTCTCGCAGCCCCTGTGCCAGTCGTTCCTCGACACCGCGGTGCCGCTGATCCGGCTGCTCCTGGAAGCCGACGACGACGTGCGCATCGGACTGGGCTGCAACTCGGGCCGTCACCGCTCGGTGATCGTCGCCAACGAGCTGGCGCGCCGCCTGAAGGACGACAACGTGTGCGTGCGCATCGTCAACCGCGAGGAGGTCGTGCAATGAGGGTCGCCGTTCTCGTCGCCAGCCGCAATCGCCCCGATCTCGTCGACGCGATGGCGCATTCGCTCGCGCAGTCGATGACCCTGCCCTACGACCTGTACGTGGTCGAGTGCGGCACGGACAAGGACAAGCTCAGCGAGCATTCGACGCTGTGGTATCCCGATCCGCAGTTCCGCGGGAAGCTCTTCGGGCACTCGCTCGCGCTCGACGCCGCGCGCAAGAACGGCAAGTATGACTACTACTTCGTGCTCATGAACGACGTCACGTTCGAGCCCGGGGTCGACCCGGCGCGCACACTGATCGAGCAGATGGAGCGCGAGCCGCGGATGGCGATCCTCTCGCCGACCAACGCCGACGGCGGGTATCCCGGCGCGACGCGCGAGGCGCGCGCTGGCTGGCGCGCGGTCACGACGTGCGACTACCTCGGCTTCATGATGAAGGCCGCAGCGCTCGACGAGGTCGGGTTCCTCAACCCGCAGTTCCAGTACTGCTGGGGCGCGATCCACGAGCTCTCCTACAAGCTCTACTCCGCCGGCTGGTTCATCGCTTACTCCGACGAGATCAGCTACCGCCACCTCGGCGGCTCCACCTACGGCCAGAAGGGCACGAACACGATCTCGCGCGAGGAGTACCAGCAGCGCGCGAAACGCTTCGCCTACGAGCATTTCCGCACGAACTACGGCGACAACTGGAACGAGGTCTTCCTCGCCGCCACGCGCCCGTACAAGATCGCGGTCGACACGTTCACGCAGCACAAGCAGCTGTGGTCGAGCGCGTTCACACCCGAGGAACTCTCGGAACTGCGGGGCGATGACCCGCGTGCCGGGCTCGTGCTCGAGCAGCGCATGCAGCCGTTGTCGACATCCGGCGCCAAGCGCTTGCATCTGGGTTGCGGGCCGGAGAAGCGCACAGGCTGGATCAACATCGACACGCAGGCCGCGCTCAACCCCGACATCGTCGCGAGCGTCGACAGCCTGCCGATGTTCTCCGACGGCTCGGTCGACGTGATCGAGGCCAACCACCTGTTCGAGCACCTCACCTACGACTCCGCCCTCGCGGCCCTGAAGGAATGGGCGCGCGTGCTCAAGCCCGGCGCGGAGCTGTTCCTCGAGCTGCCCGACTTCGACGCCTGCGTCCGGATGATCGGCAAGTACACCGACGACCGCGGCTACGACGTCGGCATGATCGGCTTGTACGGCTGGCCGCCCGCGATCGCGACCGAGGGCATCCCGCAGATCCACAAGTGGGGCTGGAGCCGCAAGGAGCTCGGCCGCGTTCTGCGCGAGGCCGGATTCGCGAGCGTCGAGTTCGGGCCGATCACGCAGACCTGGCGCGTCGCCGCCAAGGTCGGACGCGACCTGCGCTTGCGAGCCGTGCGTGGCGTACCGAGCGGCGCTCGGAACGTGCCCGTGGCAACGACGAACGACAGCGCGACACGGGAGCACACCTCCCCCACCACGACACCGGACAGCATGAACGCGAACGCATCGATTTCGAGCCTTTCCGCACGGTCTTTCCAGCTCGCCACGGACGCGAAGGTGCTCGTCTTCGCGTGGCCGGACTGGAACGACTCCACGGAGCTCGAGTTCCTCTTCAACGCCTTTGGTCGGCACCTCGTCGGCCGCAAGGACGCCTGCCTGTGCCTGCGCCGCGATCCGGTGCTCGATCCCGCGCCCGAGGTCGTGCGCGAGCGGCTCGAGGCAGCGTATGTGCGCGCGCTCGGTCCGAATGCCGAGCTCGACGCGCTCGTCATCGACGACGAGTTCGGCCCGGAGAGCGTGCGTGACCTCGCGAGCACGATCACTTGCGCGCTGGAGCTGCCTTCGTCGGTGAAATCGGAGCGCGCGAAGCTGTGCGCGAGCCTCGGCACCAAGCTCGTGAAGTCGGTCAAGGCCTTCGTGGCCGCGACGGGCGGGCACGACGAGAACGCGCCCGCGAGGTACTCGCGCGAGGTGCTCGACGGCGTGAACTGGCAGCTCGTCGAGCAGATCAAGGCACTGCATCCTTGGAATTTCCCGGTGATTCTGGGCAACCTGCGCGTCTCTCCGGGCGCCGGAACGAACCTGTCGCCGCTCGCGATCGAGACCACGACGAGCTGCCGCACGCAGCTGCTCGTCGAGGGTGTCGCGCAGCGCATCGACTTGCGCGGCAAGTCTGTGCTCGAGCTGGGCTGCGACTGCGGCTTCTGGAGCGCACGGCTCGCCGAGCTCGGCGCCACGAAGGTCGTCGGCCTCGACAGCGACGCGCGCCACGTCGCGCAGGCCCGACTCTATTGGCAGGTCAATGGCTTCCTGCCGCAGGTCAACTGGAACTTCGAGCACGGCTCGCTCGCCGACGAGGCGACCCGCGAACGCCTGCGCCAGCAGGGTCCGTTCGACGTCGTGCTGCTCTCCGGCGGCCTCGAAAACACCCAGAATGCACGCGAAATCGTGCGCCTTGCGGGCGAGCTCGCGGGCGAGGCGCTCGTGATCGACACGCGCCTGGGCGAAGGTGGCCTCGGCTCGAACGCACCCAGCCGCGCTCGGCTCTTCAGCCAGCTCGACGAGCTCGAGCTGCGCTCGGAGGTGCTGCCGGTGCGCTTTGGCGCGAGCGGTGGCCTCGCGGAGCTCGAGTCCTACCGCAAGGGCGAGCGCGTCGTGATCGTCGCGCAGCGCACGGCACAGCTCGCGGGCAAGTCGGGCCAGAAGTAGCCGTCGGGCTCAGCCAGCGTCCTCTCCACGAGCCGCGAGTCGAACCCGATTCGCGGCTCGTTTCCGGTTCAGGTGCGCTCGCGCCGGGCCCGGACGCTTCAGAGCGCACTCGAACGCGACGGCTTCGCGCTCAGCTCGGCGAGCGAGACGAGCTTGGCACCGGTCGCGACGAGCCACGCCTCGCGCAGCGCATCGCCCGGCCGCGCTTCGAGTGCGAGGTCGACCGCGCGCCCCAGCCGCCCGAGCTCCTCGGGCGCGATCGGATCCGCGAGCAGCAGCACCTCGACCGCCTCCAGCGCCGGAAAGACGCGCGCGTAGGCCGCCTCGAGTGTCGCGAGGGCCACTTCGGAGGGTTCGTCGAGCTCGGCGTCATGCCGCAGGCACAGGGCCGGGGCGTCGCCCGCGACCAGCGTCTCACGCAGCGCACCGAGGAGTTCCACGAGCGGCTCGAGCTTCCATTCCGGCCACACGAGCACGCGACTGCTCGCCACGCTCGCGATCGGCCAGGGCTCCGCAAGCCGCCGCTCCGCGCGCTCGATGCGTTCCTCGCGCGTGTACAGCTCCGCCAGCTCGACCAGCGCGTCGGCGACCTGCGTCGCGAGCGCCTCGATCGTGCCCTTGGCCTCCAAGGCCTCGAGATCGGCGAGATCCAGGTCGCCGAGCTTGCGCACGACGCGCTCCCAGCTCGCGACGGTCGCGAGCCGTCCCTCGATGTACTCGCGGTCAGCCGCGAGCCCGGGGCCGTTGTCCGGCACCCCGTTTCGCACCGCGGCCTCGAAAGCCTCGAGGTTCCGCGCGGCGAG
>JABWBL010000390.1 GCA_013360535.1 Planctomycetaceae bacterium | reverse complement strand
GAGCGGCTCCGGCGGCGGCACCGGCGGCGGCGCGGGCTCGGCCACGGTCGAGCAGGCGCTCGCGAGCGCGAGCAAGAGGAGCGAAGGGACGGCGGCGGACACGGGGGGACGGATCGAGCTCTCCACGGGGCCACAGTATGATCCCGCGCCATGTTCAAGCGCATCCTGATCGCGAACCGCGGCGAGATCGCCCTGCGCGTGATCCGCACCTGCCGGGAGATGGGCATCGAGTCCGTCGCCGTCTACTCCGATGTCGACCGGCGGGCGCTCCACGTCCGCATGGCCCACCACGCGGTCGCGCTCGGCGGCTCGACGCCGCGCGAGAGCTACCTCGACATGGACAAGGTGATCGCCGCCGCCAAGGCCTCGGGCGCCGAGGCGATCCACCCCGGTTATGGCTTCCTGTCCGAGCGCTCGGCCTTCGCCCGCAAGGTGACCGAGGCCGGGCTCGTGTGGATCGGCCCGCCGCCGGAGGCGATCGAGGCGATGGGCGACAAGATCACCAGCCGCCGCAACATGACCAAGGCCGGCGTGCCGGTCGTGCCGGGCCTCGTCGATCCCGTCGACGACGTCGAGCGCGCGGTCGAAGCGGCCGAGAAGATCGGCTATCCGATCGCGCTCAAGGCCGCGGCCGGCGGTGGCGGCAAGGGCATCCGGCTCGTGCGCTCGAAGGCGGAGATGGCGACGGCCTTCCGCACGGCCAGTGGCGAGGCGCTCGCGAGCTTCGGCGACGGGCGGCTCTACATGGAGCGTTACGTCGACGAGCCGCGCCACGTCGAGGTGCAGGTGCTGTTCGATCGTCACGGCAACGGCGTCCACTACGGCGAGCGGGAATGCTCGATCCAGCGCCGCCACCAGAAGCTGATCGAGGAAGCGCCCTCGGTCGTCGTCGACGACAACCTGCGGCGCAAGATGGGCGAGATCGCGGTGCGCGCGGGCGCGGCCGTCGGTTACGAGAACGCGGGCACGGTCGAGTTCCTGTACTCCAAGGGCGAGGTGTTCTTCCTCGAGATGAACACGCGCCTGCAGGTCGAGCACCCGGTGACCGAGATGGTCTACGGCGTCGACCTCGTGCGCGAGCAGATCCGCGTCGCCTGGGGCGAGAAGCTCGGGTACACGCAGGACGAGGTGCTCGCGAAGAAGAACGGCTGGGCGATCGAGGTGCGCATCAACGCCGAGGACCCGTTCAACGGCTTCGTGCCCTCGATCGGCACGATCCACAACCTGCGCGCGCCCGGCGGCCCGTGGGTGCGCCTCGACGCGGCGATCTACCGCGGCATGGAGGTCAGCCTCAACTACGACCCGATGCTCGCCAAGCTGATCGTGTGGGGGCCCGACCGCCACTCCGCGATCGAGCGCATGAAGCGCGCCCTCGCCGAGCTCAACGTCGGCGGCGTCCGCACCAGCGCGCCGGTCGCGCTGCTCGTGCTCGAGGAAGAGCGCTTCGTCAAGGGCGACTTCGACACGCACTTCCTCGCCGGCCTCGACCTGTCGACGCCGCGTGCGGGCGAGGACGTGCTCATCGCCGCCGCGTCCGCGATCCATCGCCACCTCCTCATGCAGCGCAAGGCGCTCGCCACCAGCGCGTCCGAGCGCACCGCCTGGTCCACGCGCAACCGCTCGCGCGCCACGCCCTACCCGCCGCACGTCGGCTCGAGCCTCGGAGGTGCCCAGTGAAGTACTTCGTCACCGTCAACGGCAAGCCGCACGAGGTCGAGGTCGTCGAGCGCCTCGGCAAGCTCAAGGTCTCGGTCGACGGGCGCGAGCTCGGCCTCGACTACCAGGAAGTCGACAACCTCGGCCAGGTCGCGCTGCTCGAGGGCAACCGCTCCTTCGGCGTGTCGATCGAAGGCGACGAGCACCAGGTCACGGCCTCGATCGCCGGCCACCTCTACTCGGTCGAGATCGAGGACGAGCGCGAGCGCGCCGCCCACGCCGCCGAACGCGAGAGCCAAAAGGGCGGCGGCACCGTCAAGAGCATCATGCCGGGCGTGGTCGTCAAGCTGCTCGTCAAGGAAGGCGACACCGTCGAGAAGGGCCAGCCGCTCCTCATCCTCGAAGCGATGAAGATGCAGAACGAGATCGCCGCCCCGTCGGCCGGCCTCGTCAAGGCGCTCCACGTGCGCGAGAAGGAAGCCGTCGCCAGCGGCGCCAAGCTCATCACCCTCGCGGCCGCGGAGTGACGGGGACCGTTCACCGGGAACAGACAGCGCGAGCCGCCCACGCGCGTCGCTAGCGGCGAGGCGCAGACGCGCGGAGCTCGGTGGGCCAGTTGAGGATGACCTGGATCTGCAGCGGGTTGGATTCCCAGGGGGCGCGTTCGGGCCAGACGAAGCCGCCGCCGGGGAGCAGGTCGTAGCCGGAGATCTCGAGCAGGTGGGTCGGGGCGCCGGCGGTGGCGCAGTTGAAGAGCTCCTTCAGCTCGACCACTCGCGGCTCGCCGCCTTCGAACGAGAGGCGCGCCCGGACCATGGCGAATTGCGGGTCGAGGAAGTAGACGCAGGAGCCGTCGCGCGAGAGCCGCGGCTGGATGCCGCCGCCGGTGGAGATCTGCAGGTTGGTGCCGCCGGGTGCGAGCGGGCCGACGTAGATCTCCGTGCGTCCGGACTCGTCGGAGCTGTACACGAGCCAGTTGCCATCGGGCGTGATGCGGCCGAAGGCCTCGTCGGCGCCGCGGTTTCGCACCGGGGTCCAGCTCGCGTCGGCATGACGGAAGAGCAGCAGGTCGCCGGTGCTGGTCTCGTCGAACTCGTCGCGCCGCACGAGCAGGCCGGAGCCGTCGGGCAGCTCCTGCTGCGGCATGCGGTTCTCGCCTTCGAAGCGCGCGAGGATCTCGGGTTCGGTGCGACCGGGATGCCAGCGTGCGAGCTGGTTCTCGCCCTGCTCGGTCAGGTAGTTGGCGAGGATCGAGCTGCCATCGTTCGACCAGATCGGCGAGTAGTTGTCGCCGAGCGAGGTGACCAGCGCGAGCGAACGGCGCTCGACATCGAGCACCCACAGCTCGAGCTTCTTGCGCAGCGTCACCACGATCACGCGCCGGCCGTCCGGCGACACCGTCGGCGCGCCGTAGAAGCTGTCGACCGCGTCGAGCAGCGGCGTCGCCTTGCCTGCTTCGTCGACGCTCACCAGGCGTCGGCCCGAGCCCTGCCGCGCACCGGCGACGAAAGCGAACGTGCCTTCGAGCGTGGCGGCGATGCAGGCCGTGTCGCTCCACTGGTCGGTGAGCACGGGCTGCAACGCGACCGAGGGCTCGCCCGTCACGCGGCAGCGCTCCGGGTCGAAGCCGACGCTCATCACCGTCGACCCGCGCGTGAAGAGCAGCAGGTCCGGCGCGACGAACCGCGGCTCGGTCGCGACGCGCACCACCGTGCGCATCGACCCGTCCTCGAGCGCGATCGACACGACGTGGTAGTTCTCGGTGCCCGGCCCGTCCCACACGCAGGCGAGCACGTGCTTCCCGTCGGGCGCCGCGACGGGCGCGACGAGCCCGAGCACCTTCGTCTCGCCATCGACCGTGACGGTCTGCGGCCCGGGCTCGACGTGCCGCGTCGGAGTGCCGCCGTTGGCGCTCACGCTCCACAGTCCGGTCTGGCCGCCGCCCCACAGGACCCGACCACCGGGAACCCACACCAGTCCCTGATCGGGCGTCGCCTCGCACAGCGTCTGCTGCGGCCCGCCGTCGGCCGGCAGCTTCATCAGCCGCGAGCCCTGCTGGAACGCGAGCCAGCGTCCGTCCGGCGAGAAGCACGGATTCGACGCGCCTTCGGTGTCGGGGATCGGCTGCGCGACGCTCTCGGAGAAGCGCCGCACGCAGAGGAACGCGCGGCCGGCTTTTTCCGCCACGAACACGACGCGATCGCCGGCGGGGCTGAGAGTGAGGTTCGCGCTGCGGGCGATGCTGGCCGAGAACGTCGAGCCTTCGGGCGGCGCGACGGTGAAACGCACGACGCGCGCGGAGGGAGCGCCGGCGGAGGAGCGGTGGCCAGAGGACCACAGCGGATACGTGCCTCCGGCGAGCGCGATCGCTGCGGCGAATGCCCACGGCAGCAACCCGCGGCGCGGCCTTGCCGCAA
>JABWBL010000389.1 GCA_013360535.1 Planctomycetaceae bacterium | reverse complement strand
AGCCGAAGCTCCCCACGCGCACCAAGCGCGTCTCCGAGTCCGAGCGCATCCGCGCCGAGGTCCTCGGCGTGTGGCAGCTTGACCGCACCGAGCTCGCCGGCCGCAGCTACGTCGGCGGCGACTGCGGCGGCTACCTGACCGTGGTGCCCGAGTACGCGACGCTGGTGGCCCGCCTCGCCGAGCCGATCCAGGGCCGCCCCAACCTCGAGGATCAGGGCTTCACCGCCGGCACCTACCGTTGGAGCTACGACGACTCGCGCCTGCAGTTCACGCTCCAGACGCTCCTGCACGGCAGCGACTTCGACGACCCCGACGGACTCGTCGTCTACGAGGCCCCCGGCTCGCGCCGCGACTACGAGATCATCGTCGCCGGCAACGACCTGACCCTGACGCGCGCCGGCGGCCAGACGCGCATGTTCTTCCGCCGCCTGACGCGCGGCATCCCGCCCGCGCCGAAGGACGACGCCGCGCCCGCGACCGGCACGCCCGGCTCGACTCCGCCCGTGAAGAAGTAGCGCTCGACTTGCATCGCGACGCCCGCGCGCGGCGTGCGAAATGCGACGAATGCACGCGAGCGGCGCGGACGTAAGAATCTCCGCCCATGCATCGCAATCCGAATGAGTGGAAGAAGGCCGCCACGTCGGCCGAAGAGGTGGTCTCGCACATCCGCAGCGGGATGAACGTGTTCCTGCACGGAGGCTGCGCGACGCCGGCGGCGCTCGTCGACGCGCTCGCCCGGCGCAAGGACATCGAAGGCGTCCGGCTCTTCCACCTGCACACCGAAGGCACTTCGAACTTCGCTGGGCCCGAGCAGGCGCCGCACGTGCGTTCGGTGTCGCTGTTCGCCGGAGCGATGGTGCGGCGCGCGATCGAAGAAGGCCACGCCGACTACGTGCCCGTGTTCCTGTCGGACATCCCCGACCTGTTCGAGTCCGGCGGCATCCGGCTCGACGCCGCGCTGCTGCAGGTCTCGCCGCCCAACGCGCACGGCCACTGCACGCTCGGCACCTCGATCGACGTCGCCAAGGCCGCCGCCGACGCGGCGCCGATGCTCCTGTGCGAGATCAACGAGCGCATGCCGCGCACGCACGGCAATTCCGTCGTGCCCTACTCGCGCATCGCGGCCCACCTGCACTCCAACCGCCCGCTCTACCAGCACCACCCCGCGCCGGAGACCGAGGTCGAAGGGCGCATCGGCGAGATCATCGCCGACCTCGTCGAGGACCGCTCGTGCCTGCAGATGGGCATCGGCGCGATCCCCGACGCCGTGCTGACGCGCCTCAAGGGCAAGCGCGACCTCGGCGTGCACACCGAGATGTTCTCCGACCGTTTCGTCGAGCTCTTCGAGAGCGGCGCCGTCACCAACCGCTACAAGGAAGTCGGCCCCAGCCGCACGATCACGAGCTTCGTCATCGGCACCCAGAAGGTGTTCGACTTCGTCGACGACAACCCGCTGGTCGAGTTCCACCCCTCCGACCGCACCAACGACACCTCGGTGATCCGCAAGAACGAGCGCGTCGTCGCCATCAACTCCGCCCTGCAGGTCGACCTCACGGGCCAGGTCTGCGCCGACTCGCTCGGCCACCGCATCTACTCCGGCATCGGCGGCCAGATGGACTTCATGCGCGGCGCCGCGCTCTCCAAGGGCGGCAAGCCGATCCTCGCCTTCTCCTCCACCGCCGCCAACGGCCGCGTCTCGCGCATCACGCACGAGCTCAACCCCGGTGCCGGCGTCGTCACCACCCGCGGCCACGTGCACTGGATCGTCACCGAATACGGCGCCGTCAACCTGCACGGCCGCTCCCTGCGCGAGCGCGGCGAGGCCCTGATCTCCATCGCCCACCCCGACTTCCGCCCTGAGCTGCGCCGCCAGCTCCACGCGATCCGTCACTTCACCTTCTGAGCGCGCCTCACGGCATCACGGCAGCACCACGAAGCGGATGGCGTTGGTGAGGCCGACGTTGGAGGGCCACATGCTCCAGGGGTCGCGGCTGTAGTACTGCGCGTAGACCACGTCACCGGGAGCGAGGCCCATCGACGTCACGTAGGCCGGATCGAACCAGAACGAGTAGGAACCCTTGCAGTTGTTGGCCGCGCTCGTCCCGCCCGAATCCTGCGCCGGCGTCCGCCGCCGCGGCGTGCCGATGCACATGGTTCCGCCATCAAACGGAGCCGCCTGCGCGCTCCGCGCCCAGATCAGGAACCCCGTCTTGTGGCTGCGCACGTTCTCTGCGATCAGCGCAAACCGCTGCCCCGCGCTCATCGAAGGCGCCCCACCCACCGTCATGCGCGGCACGCACCCGAGCGTGTTCGCCTTTGCTGTGCAGTAGTCGCTGACGGCGTTTGTGCGCATCGCGGGATCGTGCAGCACGACCGTGAACGGCGTTTGCGGCCCCGACGGCTCCCCGACGATCGCGCTCGCTGCCGCCATGAACATCACGCGCCCGTCGTTGGTCACACCGTGATGGGGGCCTCCAATGGAATTCCACGCAAACGCAAGCCTGGAGAGGTTGGAACCGCCCCACCCTCGACTGACGAGATCAATTTCGAACGAGCCGATTCGTTGCACGAACAGATCAACCTCCCCGTCGAGATCGTCTGGGGCCAGGAGATCGATGTCTGTGAGCAAGGAGACGAACTCAGCGTTCTGAGAGATCACCGGCTGGGGAATTGTCCCGCCACCGATCTGCGAGCCGTTTGACATCAATCCCAAAGTTGATGTCGTTCCGCTGGACAGATCCCGCATGTAGGCACCGGGCCCTGCCCCCGTCACCAGATCATCCGCGATCGCCTGGAACGCCACCCAACGACCGTCGCCCGAGATGGAAGGCGACGAGCTCAGCCCCGAGGAGTTTCCTCCGCTTGTGGTGTCACTGACGCGTTGTGTCGCGCCCGTGAACCAGTCGTGCACAAAGACGTCGAGTCCGGCCTGGTCGTTCGGAACGAGATCCGTCATCCACGTCTCGAATGCGATGAACCGGCCGTCCTCCGAAATGTCCAGCATGGGGCGTGTCGCGCAGAGCGGGCCCGGCGAGAAGCACGTCGGCACGCCCTGTTCACCGTTCGACCCGATGCTCACGCGCAGGGTCAGCCCGCTGGCGAGGTGGTGCACAAAGAAATCGAGCTCGCCATTCGTGTCCCCGGGCACCAGATCGGCAGCGTAACTGCTGAAAGCCAGTGTGGATCCGTCGCGCGAGATCGTGGCGCTGTTCGCATAACCGATGCTCGGATTCCCGTTCGCGTCAACGTTCGCTCGCATCAGCGCACCGGTCGCCCGTGTCCACACGAAGACGTCCGTATTCTGGTTGGTGTCATTCGCAACGAGTTCCCCGTCCGAACTCAGGAAAGCCACTTTCGAGCCGTCCGCACTCACCGTCGGCATGAACCCGCCTCGAAGATCTCCCTGAAGGCCGACCGAAACGGGAAACAACTCTCCAGTTTGAAGATCGCGGAGGAACACCCCTACGTCCCACAAGCTGTCCGACGCGAAAGCCAACCATTTCCCGTCCGGCGAAATCGAGCGCGCATGCGCCACTGTCGCGCTCATCTGGCGTCGGCCTGTCGGATCTGCAGCGACTCGAGACGTGTGCTGGGCTGAGGCGAAGGAAGAGAGGAGTGCGAGGGAATTCGCGGCCAGCAGAGTGAGACGGGGGAAATGGCGAAGCATGGGGGTGGCGCCCGGGAGGGAAGGCCGGGGCGGTGGGGGCTCAAACAAGTCGCGTGCCAACGCGGAGGGTGCGAACCGACGGGTCGGGAGGGCCCGGCAAGGGACTTGGGTGCTGGCCGGCCGAGCGAAACCGCTCACTCACGCTCCCCGGCGCGGGCGGGTCAGCGCGACACGAGCGCCTCGAGCTCGGTGCGCAGCGCAGGCAGGAGGTTCTGGGCGAGCAGGCGGTGGCCTTCTGGCGTGGGATGCAGGCCGTCCTCGAGGTTGAGGCGCGCGACGCCGCCGACGCCGGCGAGGAAGTGCGGCACGAGCGCGACCGACTCGGCAGCGGCGACGCGCTCGTACAGCGCCGCGAAATCGCGCGAGTAGTCGGGGCCGAGGCTGGTGGGCACGTCCATGCCGACGAG
>JABWBL010000388.1 GCA_013360535.1 Planctomycetaceae bacterium | reverse complement strand
AACGCGAGCCCACCGAGTCCGGGCGCGCCTCCGCCGTCGGGCTCGAGCCGCAGCGGCACGCGCTCGAGCGACGCGGGCTCGAGCTCCTCGCCGAGCCCCGCGAAAGCCTTGTCCTCGACGGGACGTCCCGTGCAGAACCACAGGACGTCGTCGACCGCGCGACCGCCGTGGGCGAGCAGATGGCGCCCGGGAACGATGTGCCCGCCGGTGCCACCTCCAGCGAAAGCGATGCGCAGCCCGCCGCGCACCGTCCCTTCCGCCTGAGGTGGTTCCTTCGTGCGACGCCGTTCCACGACGCCTGTCTCGTCGGTGACCCGAACGCTCTCGACCCACGTACCCATCGCGCGGCCTCTTCCGTCGTCTCGTGCTACAGGCCGGGCACCTGGCCCGGCTTCCACTCGTGCTCCGACGCCTCGCGGCCGGCGACCGACATCGACTCGACGTCGGTCGCAGGCGGCACGAGTCGCATCTCGGTCGTGGCTTCGACCTGACGGTACGGCCCCGACCAGCCCTCGACGAGCAGCCTTCCGGTGCTCCTCAGGTGCAACCCCACCACGAACATGCAGCCCGTGAGGAAGGCGATCGTGGCGCGCTCGCTCACTGGACGGCCGACTTTCCGGACGTGCGCGGGCCCCAGCCGATCGTCTCGCCGCTCTTCTGCGCCGACGCGACCGTCGTGCCGGGGAGCTGGATCGACGCGCCGACCTTGAGGCGGTTGGGATCGAGACCGGGGTTCATGTCGCGGATCTCGGTCCAGCGGCCGGCTTCACCGAGCTCGCGCGCGGCGATGCGGCTGAGCGAGTCGCCGTTGCGGACGACGTACGTGCGGCCAGCGCTCGTGCGCGCCGGCTGGCTGGGCTTGCGCTCGTCCGACTTCGCGACCTTGCCGCTCGAGGCGGGCAGGTTGATCGTCATGCCGACGCGCAGCTTCTCCGGCGCGAGGTTGTCGTTGGCCTTCTGGATCTCGGTCCAACGCGCGGCCGAGCCGAGCTCGCGCGACGCGATGCCGCCGAGCGTGTCGCCCTGCTTGACCGTGTACGTGCGCGCACCGGCGACGACCGGCGGAGTGCGACGCTCGGGAACCGCGTTGCCGCCGAGCGGACGCTCGACCGGAGGCGTGAGGATCGCGGGCGCACCACCGACCGCGGGAACGAAGCCGTTCGTGGTCGCGTCGTTGACGAGGGGCGTGGTGGACGGCGTGGTCACCTGACCCGCGAGCGGGTCGAGGCGCGGATCGACCGCACCGGTGCCGTCGAGGCCCGGGGTCGGAATCGGGTTGAGCGCGCCGCCCGAGCCGGGCGTCGGCAGCTGGCCGAAGGGATCGTTCGGCGGCGTGTACTTGGGCGTCTCGGTCTTGGGCGCCGAGGCCTCGGCGTCCTTCTTCTCCCAGAACTTCCAGCTCGAACCGCCCTCGCCCCACAGCGAGACGGCGAGGATGGTGACGAGCAACACGACGAGGGCGATCACGCCATAACGTTCGATCTTCTGCATGACTTACGGGCTCCTTGGGGGTCCTTCTTCCGATTGAGGGTGAGGCTCGTCACGAACCCGTGACGACCTGTTCGCGTTGCGCTGACCAGCGTCGCGCCGCTCCGAGCGCGAGTCCCATGCCGAGGGACGAGACGATCAGCGAGGTGCCGCCGTGCGAGAGGAACGGCAGCGTCATGCCCTTGGGCGGGGCGAGTCCGGCGACGATCTGGATGTGCAGCATTCCCTGCAGGCAGGTCGACATCAGCAGGCCGAACGTCGCGAGTGCGTCGAAGCGATCCTTGATCGCGAGCACGAGCCGCAGGCCGTTCCACACCAGTCCGCCGAACAGGCCGATGACGACGAGCATGCCGAACAGGCCGAACTCCTCGCCGATCTGCGCGAAGACGAAGTCCGACTCGAGGTACGGCACGCCGTGGTTGCGCAGCGGTCCCTGCGCGAAGCCCAGTCCGAACACGTCGCCGCTCGCGATCGCGTTGGCGGCGTCGGTGACCTGCTGGTTCCGTTCGACGGAGAGGAACATCATGATCCGCCGGCGGATGTAGGGAATCGCGGTGAACGCGAGCAGGAACGAGCCCGCGCCAGCGACCGTGAGCGGCACGAAGACGTGCGTGCTCGAGGCGCCGCCGATCCAGACCGTCGCGAAGACGCACAGGAGCAGCAGCGTCGCGCCGCCGAGGTCGGTCTCGATGCCGACGAGCCCGAAGAAGAACAGGCCCATGGCGACGACCGGCAGCATGCCGCGCTTGAGGTCGAGCAGCGCAGGTCCCAGCCGCACGCAGCGGTCGGCGACCCACATCACGATCACGATGCGCGCCAGCTCCGAGGGCTGGAACTTGACGATGCCGAAGTCGAGCCAGCGGTTGGAGCCGTTGCGCTCGAAGCCCAGCGGCGGCACGAACACGAGCACGAGCAGCACCGCCATCGCGACCGTGAGCGCGGGCAGGAAGCGGCGCACGCCGCTCGGACCGACACGGGCCGCGAGCAGGAGCGCCACCAGCGCGGCGCAGCGGAACAGGAGCTGCTCGCGCAGCTCCGAGCGGAACACCTCGGCCGGCAGCGTCGTCGCCGCGTGGCTCGCCTGCATCAGGAGGCCGAGCAGCATGAGCGCCAGCGTGCAGCACAGCACCGCGATCGCCGGCCCCACGGGGTCGTGACGGCGCGCCTCCTGCGTGATGTCGCGGATGCGCTCGAAGATCGTGGTCTGGTGCTCGCGGACGAGACCCACACCAGATGTTGTGGCGACGAGCTGGGAACGGTTGCGGCCCATGGTTCAGCGCACCTTCAGCAGGGCCAGGCTCGCCATCGCGCACGCGGCGCAGACGATCCAGAAGCGGGTGGTGATCGTGACCTCGTGCCAACGCTTGGCCTTGTGGGCCTCCTTGATGTCCGCGGGCAGCTCGAGGATCGCGCCGTAGAGCTGCAGTCCGTGGTGCAGCGGCGCGACGGAGAACACGCGTCGTCCCTTCGTGCGTTGGAAGTAGATGCGCTGGATCCAGCTCGACATCAGCTCCGCGACGAACACGAACGCGATCAGCGGCAGCACGAGCTCCTGCTTGGAGACGACCGCCATCCACGCGAGCAGGCCGCCGAGCGGCAGCGAGCCCGAGTCCCCCATGAAGACCTTGGCCGGGAACGCGTTGTACCAGAGGAAGCCCATGCAGGCGCCGCTGAGCGCTCCGCCGACGACGGCCATCTCGCTCGCGGCGCGCACGTGCGGGATGCCGAGGTACGCGGTCCAGTCGTGGCGACCGGTGACGTAGCAGAACACCATCAGCGCGATGCCGCAGATCAGCGTGCAGCCCGCGGCGAGACCGTCGAGTCCGTCGGTGATGTTCACCGCGTTCGCGGTGCCGACGACGACGAGCCACTCAAAGCCGAGGAACAACACGACGCCAAGTGCACCGAGCGCGGCGAGATCGATCGCCGAGTTCTTCAGGAAAGGGGGATAAAATGTGAGCAACGTCGGCTGGCCGCGGAAGTTCGCGTAGAACGCGAGCGCGCCGAGCACGCCGATCGCGACCACCGACAGGCCGAGCATCTTCGCACTCGCGCTCAGTCCCTTGCTCTTGAGCACGGTGAGCTTCTTGTAGTCGTCGACGAAGCCGACGGCCGCGAAGCCCGCGGTGAGCAGCACGCCGAGCACGACGTGCAGGTTGTCGAGCCGCGCCCACAGCAGCACGCTCGCGAGCAGCGCGCCGATCAGGAAGCTGCCGCCCATCGTCGGCGTGCTCTTCTTCCCCATCGCCTCGCCGAGCTTCGCGAGATCGGCGCTGTCGGTCTTGGTCACGTCCTCGCCGACCTTGTGCGCGCGCAGCCAGCGGATGACCGGCGCGCCCCACCACAACGCGAACACGAAGGCCGTCAGCGCGGCCGCCGCGACGCGGAAGCTGATGTAGCCGAACAGGCTGAGCCCGAACAGCTGGTCGAGGAGCGCGGGGAACATCGTCAGCGCGCTCCCTCGGGCTGGCGCGCCTTGAGCTGGTCGACGACGCGGTCGAGGCCGATGCGGCGGCTGGCCTTGAAGAGCACCGTGTCGCCCTGGCGCAGGAGCCCGTCGAGCTCCGCGAGCGCCGTCTCGGTCGACGGCC